>JBBSDD010000409.1:0-3442 GCA_038249755.1 Flavobacteriales bacterium
TTTACGGTATTTTCATGGCCTTCTTGCTCGAACCATTCATTGAGGCTTTTGGTTTTTCAGAAGTGTGGGTACTGATCATTCAAACGCTCATATCGACCATGGTCATATTGTTATTCGGAGAATTCATACCCAAAACCCTTTTTAGAATCAACCCCAATTTTCTGCTTACTTTCATGGCGATCCCTATTCGTGTGATTTACCTCTTTCTTTGGGTACCCATGTATATTATGGTGGGATTGTCGGAATTAATTCTCCGCATATTCCGGGTGAAAATTGGTGCGAAGGAGATCGGTTTTGGAAGGGTCGACCTCGATAATTATGTACGCGAGATTGCCGAAACAGCGGAGCATACAGAAGAAGAAATAGACCATGAAATCCAGATTTTTCAGAATGCCCTTGACTTTAAGGAAGTGAAAGCCCGCGACTGCATGGTGCCGCGAACGGAAATAAGCGCCGTGGAGATCGAAACACCAGTGGATAAACTTCGCGATCTTTTTATCGAAACAGGTTATTCAAAGGTGCTGGTGTATCGCGACAATATTGACAACATTATAGGTTACATCAACTCCGTGGAGCTCTTTCACAGGGCAGATTCCATCAAGCGATTAATCGTCCCGGTCATTATTATTCCTGAAACCATCTCAGCCAAGGAAGTTCTTGAATTGTTTATCAAACAAAACAAAAGCATCGCGGTGGTGGTGGATGAATTTGGTGGTACAAGCGGAATGCTCACCATCGAAGATATCATCGAACAGATATTTGGCGATATTGAAGATGAGCATGATACCGAAGAATTTCTCGAAGAGGAGATCGATGAGCGCACATTCAATTTTTCGGCGCGACTTGAAATTGATTATCTCAACAGCCGATACAAAGTCAATTTACCAGAAAGCGATGAATACGAAACACTGGCGGGATTTATTATCCATCGGCACGAGAACATTCCGGATTTAAACAGCATCATAGAAATCGATCAGTTTCGGTTCACCATTACCGCTGTTACCAATGTCCGTATCGAAACTGTAAAGCTCGAACTCATAGAAGAAGAATAGTTTCATTCCAACCCAGATATTTGTATATTCGCGTCCTTCAAAAAAAGCATATTTAATGGCAGCTATAGGTAAAATCAGGGAGCAATCGACACTCCTTTTAATTGTAATCGGAGGGGCCATGGTGGCCTTCGTTTTGGGTGATATTTTTTCCGGCGGAAGTGGTTCCCCATCCGATCAATATGTGGGTCAGGTCTATGGCGAAGAAATAAATCTCCGCGATTACGAGTCCAGGGTAGAAGCTCAGAAACAGAGCATGGCCAGTGTTGGTCAGCCTGTGTCGACCCAAGCAGAACAGCAAATTAGAAACCAGGTGTGGAATAGCATGATTCAAGAGCGAATTATGTATGCCGAATTGAATAAACTGGGCATGCGGGTTTCTCAGGATGAGTTTGATGACATACGTTTTGGCGAAAATATCCGTTCAGAGTTCGCTTCAGACGAAAATTTTAAGAATCAGGAAACAGGTCAATTCGATCCACAACTTGTACAAAATTATTTCTCTTTCCTCAATCAACAGTATCCTCTGTTCTACCAAAATCAGGTGAACCGTATTGTGAATGAAAGACTGTACGAGAAGTACAACAATATGGTGAAGAAAGGATTGTACGTCAACACCCTCGAAGGCAAAGACTCATACTATGCGCAGGAACGCAAAGTGCAAATGAACTTTGTTGTTCGCCCATTTGACAGTGTGGCTGATAGCACCATTCAGGTAAGTGATGGTGATTTAAAATCTTATTTTGAAAAGCACAAGGAAGAAGACCGATTTGATCGCACAGCGCAGGCTGACATTTCTTATGTTGTGTTTGAAGTTACTCCTTCTGACGAAGACGAAGTGGAAATAAAGGAAGAGCTCGCTGACCTAAAAAATGAGTTTACGAGATCAAAAAACGACTCTTTATTTGTTTTGAAATTTAGCAACAGCCGCAATGCAAATCCTGTGCAACTAGATACGAAAGACAATCCTGAATTGGATGCGCTGGTAGCCAATGCAAATGAAGGTGATGTAATCGGACCTTATAAAGCCAATAGCCGTTATGCCATTGCCAAAGTGCAAAAAGTTGGATCCGAAGAGCAGGCCACGGCCCGACACATATTGCTTTCCTCACAAGGAGGTGCTGACAAGTCGACTTTGAAACAAAGAGCGGATAGCATTAAAAATGTCATTTCATCCAAAAAGAACTTCGAAGAAATGGTAGCTCTCTATTCCGAAGACCCAGGATCTCAGGCGACAGGAGGCAAATACGATTGGTTTAACCGCGAAGCCATGGTGGCGCCTTTTACGGAAGCATCATTCGATAAGCCAATCGGATCACTTAACGTGGTGGAAACTGATTATGGTGTTCATATTGTGGAGCCACTTGAGCGACGAAATGGTCGCATAGTGACTGTTTGGGAAGTAGATTCCCGCATTGAGCCCTCCAATGAATCTTTTAACAGGGTATATGATGAAGCCAATGAGTTTTCCATTGAGGCATCTGATCTGGATGGAATGACAAAACTGGCCTCAGAAAAAGGTTATGAAATTAAAGTTGCCGATGCGGTGAAAAGAGATGCCACCTCAATCGCTGGCGTGCCCGGATCGACAGATGTTATTAGGTGGGCGCACAATACCCAAACTTCCGTTGGAAAGGTGAGTGAACCTTTCGAATTCAACAACAATATTGTTGTTGCAGTGCTCAAAGGCCGAAAGGAAGATGGACGTGCGACATTTGAGGATGTTAAAGAAGAGATCAAGCCCGAAGTTATAAAAGAGAAAAAAGCAGAACTCTTCAAAAAGGAAATGGATGGGAAAAATCTGGAGCAATTGGCTGTAGAATTTAATCTGACCTCTCAACTTGCGGCGAATGTATCTGAATCCCGACCATCATTGCCCGGCGCTGGAAATGAGCCCTACGTTGTAGGTTTTGCTTTGACATTGGCAGAAGGTGCCTTGAGCCCACCGCTGAAGGGAAATCGTGGCGTCTTTGTGGTCAATGTAATTTCTAAAACTACGGTAGAACCACGCACCGAATATCTTACGTATGTGGATGAATTGCAGGAGACCCGCACAGGTCAGGTGAGCACATATACCTCCGGCGTTTACCGCGCTCTGAAGGAAAAAGCCAATGTAAAAGACGACAGGTCTAAGATTTATTAAGACTGTTGTTTCATGATATTTTAGAAGCCCCTCGGATAGAGGGGTTTTTTTATGGTTAAGAGTTTGGGAATTGACTGAGCTTTGTCATGCTCAGCGAAGCATCTTTTCAATTGAATAGACAGACTCCTCCTGCTGTCGGAGTGACAAAGCTCCGAGCTTTGTCATGCAGAGCGGAGCGCCCGCCTGCCGGCGGTCAGGAAGAATGTATTGAATTGCCTGGACAGACTCCTCCTGCTGTCGGAGTGACAAA
>JBBSDD010000410.1:0-3415 GCA_038249755.1 Flavobacteriales bacterium
CTCGGCATGACAAAACTCCGAGCCTTGTCATTCCGTGGCACGAGAACTTAGCGTAGCGGTATCATGACCGGAGGGAGTAAATCTGTCTATTCAATGTAAAAGATGCTTCCTGACCTCCGGCAGGCGGGCGGTCCGCTCTGCATGACAAAACTCCGAACTTTGTCATTCCGAGGCACGAGGAATCTATCCATTCAAAGTAAAAGATGCTTCGCTCCGCTCTGCATGACAAAACTCCGAGACTTGTCACTCCGACGGTAGGAGGAGTCTATCCATTCAAAGTAAAAGATGCTTCGCTCCGCTCTGCATGACAAAACGCGCAGTTTTGTCGCCTCTGACCCGGAATTCCATAAGTCCTCCAATTGCACAGCTTCTGACAGCTTTCCATGCTGATCATAGAGCACGGAGTGCTCAACCATGCTTAACCCCATGCGCAGCTTGGGGTTACAGCTATCCTACTAGGACGACCGCACGGAGTGTGGCACAATCCGACGCTCAGCCAGAGGCCTTATGATTCATGCTTTAAGCTTGCCCTATATCTTATAATTAAGAAATAAATGAAGATGACCTTTGTCATTGGTAGGAACCAGAACTTAGCGTAGCGTCCTCACGACCGGAGGGAGTAAATCTGTCCATTCAATGTAAAAGATGCTCTGCTCTGCTTGACAAAACGCGCAGTTTTGTCGCCTCTGACCCGGAATGCCCAATTAGCTTTACCTTCGCCCCATGTGGTCAGAAATAAAAGCCATTGTGCGCAAGGATCTCCGCATGGAGTGGCGTCAGCGCCATGCCCTTGGAAGTATTTTCCTTTACGTGATCGCTTCCATATTCGTGGCTTATATGGGCTTCCGCCAAATAGTGGATGTGGGCACGTGGAACGCTTTGTTCTGGATCATCGTGCTTTTCGCGGCTTTCAATGCCGCTGCCAGAAGTTTTTCCACAGAAACAAGCGGACGCCGGTTGTACCTTTTCACTCTGGCGCGCCCTGAAGCGGTGATCCTTGGCAAGATGGCGTACAACGCCATTCTCCTGCTGACCATGGTTTTCGCCAGTTTTTTCTTTTTCACCGTGATGATGGGTTCGGGTGTTTTGGAAGAAGCCGATTGGGTGGCAGTCGCCCTGGCGCTTTCGCTCGGCGCTATCGGTCTCGCATTCATCCTCACACTCATTGCCGCTCTTGCTTCCCAAACCGACAACAATCTCGGTCTGATGGCCGTACTCGGACTTCCGGTTATTCTGCCTTTTCTGCTCATCCTCATTCGTTTTTCCAAAAATGCCATAGATGGCATCGCATGGTCTGTAAACAGCACCTATGCCCTGCAACTTTCGGCTATTCTGGCCTTGAGTTTGGCCCTCTCCTACATATTATTTCCCTACCTTTGGCGCGAATAATTTGAAGTCAATTATGGCCAATTCCTGGTGGAAAATCCTTTCCGCTGTAGTGGTTCTCACAACGCTTATCCTGGGTCTACACACCCCGCTTGCTCCCGGTGTGGCGCGCGTATCGCCCGACCAACTGAATTACGGGGTCACTTCCGTGAAAATTCAGGGATACAACACGCATTTTGAGGAAGGTAAAGAATCAATTCAGGTATGGCTTACCAATGGCGAAGCGATTTTCTGTCCCTATGAGTTGGTCGTGGTGGATGAAACGAATCTGAGGGCTACGTTTGGAATTGATGAGGCAATTTCTGAGGCCTTTTTCGATCTTCATGTCCACAATGAGGTTGATGGAAAATTGTATTTCAGCAGCGCATTTCTGCAAAAAGGAATGGAGGTTTCTTTGGAACCTGATACGACTGAAAATTGCCTTCGACCGCTGGTTGCGTCGTCCACCACCGCTTTCGATTTTCCCAATCAGCCCATTCTCAACGAAACTATCCGAAACCTGCTGGTACACGTACCGGCCTGGTTTGCGATGATTTTTATCATGTTTGTTTCCCTGATTTACAGCTTGAAATACCTGCGGTCAGGCGATCCCCTCCACGATATCGCAGCGGGCAATGCTGCCCATGTGGGTCTTTTGTTTGCTGCCATCGGATTGGCTACGGGTTCCATCTGGGCGCGTTTTGCATGGGGAGCCTGGTGGGTGAGTGATCCCCGACTGAATGGTGCCGCGCTGGGCGTTCTGGTTTATCTCGCGTATTTTGTATTGAAATCATCTATCAACGATCAGGAAAAATCAGCACGACTCGGTGCTGTGTACAATATCTTTGCATTCGCCATGATGATCCTTTTTGTAATGGTGTTGCCGCGCATGACCGATTCTCTCCATCCCGGAGTGGGCGGCAATCCGGCTTTCAGCCAATACGATTTGGACGACAACCTGCGTTTGGTGTTTTATCCGGCTGTGCTCGGTTGGATCGGAATGAGTGGCTGGATTTGGAATATCCGAAGCAGAATGGCGGCTTTGCAGTACAAGCAAATTATGCGTGATGAAAATTAAACAAGGCAACTGGTTTATTGTAATAGTAATGATGTTTACAGCCATTTTGGCGCAAGCCCAGAACAGCGGAGATTGGCTCGAAAATACCATGTATTCATCGGGCAAAATCAATGTGGTGATTGCTGTAATTGCTGTGGTTTTTGTGCTCGTTGTGATTTACCTGATTTCCATTGACAGAAAATTGAAAAAACTCGAAGACAGAGATAAAAATAACCTCATATGAAAAAGACGCACATCATAGCCATCCTGATTATCGCCATTTCTGTGGCTTTCATTCTGGGTTCGGTGAGCGATTCCAGTTCGTATTCTGATTTCGCCCAGGCTTTTGAAAACCAGGGCAAGGAATATCACATCGTCGGCACCCTTGACCGGAGCGCAGACATTGTGTACAATCCGGAAGAAAATCCGAATCTCACAGAATTTACTATGCTCGACAACAAGGGTGAAAAAAGAATAGTGAAACTCAACAAAAGCAAACCGCAGGATTTTGAGCGATCGGAGAGTGTGGTCCTTATCGGGAAAGCAAATGGCGAGGAATTTCACGCCACCGAGATGCTCATGAAATGTCCGTCGAAGTACAAGGAAGAAAACAAGTTTGAGTACGAAGAAACCGCGGGAAATTTATAATCTGAATGATCGAATTCATTGGTGAGCATACATTTATTGGTACGCTCGGCGAAATATTAGTCGCACTCTCATTTGCCGCCGCCGCACTGGCGGCTGTTTCTTATCTGCTGGCCCATCTTACCCGTCAAGGTGTATATCACAAGATGGGAAGGGCTGCTTTTTGGGTGCACACCGCGGCACTCACTGGCGCTGCGCTGACGCTGTTTCTCATGCTTTTAAATCAGTATTTCGAGTACGATTACGTTTGGAAACACGCCAACAAAGAGATGCCTTTGCGGTATATTTTCTCCTCTTTCTGGGAAGGTCGCGAGGGAAGTTTTCTACTTTGGAGTTTCTGGCATGCCC
>JBBSDD010000411.1:0-3406 GCA_038249755.1 Flavobacteriales bacterium
GAACCACCCTTTTGAATCGTGCTATCAAAAATCATGTGGCGCACTACCCGCTGAATAAAGAAGCCATTTTGAGGGGTCTGTGAGCCAGTTATGACGTTCCATCGCCCCATTTGAGTGTGATTTGAGCCTCCAAATACCGATCACTGTACTTTATACACAATTAGATAAATCGACCGCTGAATTGATCTGTTTCTTACCAATCATGCGTTTCCGTATAGCGTTTTGCCGAGGCTAACGCAGTATCTGCAAATTCCTGGCGCAAGCTCTTTGGGGAAATCACTTCTACTCGCTCGCAGTACCCACGCAGCCACCAGCGCAACTGGTACGAGTTTCCTGTCGTTGCCTGAAGCTGCCAGCATTCCTTCTTCTCAGTGATTTTCTGATCCTCGGAAATCGGAGTTTCCCGAATACGGTCAATATCGGCCTGATCGTAGAACAGTACCTTCAGCTTGATATCGTCTCCGATAGGAAAACTTAGTTCACGAGTATATTCCTCTAAATCAAAACCCTCTGGTACGGTGGCGGGGATATCGGTAGGGTTGACATCCAATATTCGATGTAGAAGGAGTAATACAGGATCATCATGTTCATTCAATGTGGCTATTACATATGTCAGCCCTTCTACAAAGGCCATTCCTAGTGGATTTACGTCATATTCATTAACTCTGCCGTTAGCGGTGCGGTACTGTGCCTTAAAGCGGTATTCTTCCAACACTGCCGTATAAACTTTATCCATAATGTCATCAGCAATCTGGGGATAGATCATCGGAAGATTGCGTGATACAACTTTGACCTTGTTCGGCCAACGCGAAAGAGTGGATTCAGATGTAAGCTTTATCCTCTCGTTCGCGGCCTTGAAGTATGGATCAAGGACAGCCATAGTTCCGCGTGGAAACATACGTTCCAGATGTTTTTCGGCAAGCTTGAAGGTCAACGCAGTTACTGGGTCCATATTGGATATGCCAAAGGCCGGGGCATCCTTGCGCCAACTCCAACCAGCAGGGTTATTGTTGTCACAATCTAACGGGAACTCATTCGATTCGAGGGAAACCAGATCCCGCTGGATGGTACGTAAAGATGTTTCAATTCCATATTCGCTGATGAGTCGATCCCGTATGGTGGTAGTCGAAACTTTCCCGCGAGGTGGAAACATCTTGAGAATCAGCCATTGCCGGTAGAGTGCGCTCATTTTCATGCCCCTAAAATAATATAACTGCACGTCACATTCTGTCGCGCATGTGTGGTAGAATACACTACATTGTCAGATTTACAAGATCTACAGAATATATGTTTAAAGAAGGGGATGGTCTATGTTTGAAATTGATGAATCAGCGGAACAGGGCGCGATAGTCCGAGTTATTGGAGTCGGTACTTTCGGCCTTCGTGTAGTCGGAAATATGGCAAGGCGCATCCATAATGTTGAATGCGTTGGGGTTGTGCAGAAAGGTTCTGTCAGACCGGACAATCTGTCGTTGGTATCACTTCCACTGATCTCCAATCAAGACCATCATGATGTAGCCCCTCTTCTGGAGCTTCTTGGCATTCCCGATCTTGTCTTTATTGTGGCAACTCTCGATGAAGAAGATGGTCTGCTGGAAGATATCTGCAATGCTCTCCACAATGGGAATATTCCGGCATTCCTTGTCATTCCGGAATCGGCCTGCACCATGGAAAGAAAAAACGGGATTACCGGGCTTGAAAGAGCGGAAAAGGTGACGCTTGATGGGGTGATAATAGTGTCTGTATCATCCATGGAGTCGCCTTACCCGCAATCGTGGAAAGTCCAGGATGCTCTTTCAATTCAAGATAACCTTTTCCAACTGGCTATCCGACAAATTGTAGAATTGATTACAAACAACTCGATGGGCATGGACTATCATGATGTAATGGTCACAATTTGCGGAGGACTGATACAGTTCGGTGCTGGAATATCTTCTGTAAGAGAGGGAACCCAGATAGCTGCGGAAAAAGCATCAGCATGCCTCTTAAAGCAAGGCGTTGGGCTGCAAACGCTATCTGGATGCCTTATTAGCGTTTGTGGCTCCAATAACATTCTGAAAATGGATGACTACAACGCCGTCAATGAATTTATCCATAATCAAACCAATGAAGAATGTGTCATTCGGATTGGTGTAATCTATGACGACAGTTTGGCCGACAACTTGTTGGTGAGTTTCACTGTGGCGCACAGACCATTGGAAGAAGCGGCGTTTCCTCCCTGGGTGAAGCTTTACGATAGATATGACCGCATGAGGCATTCCGAACAGGCTGTACCCGATTCAAACATATCCGATGATGATTTGGAATATGAGGTGCCATCGTGGTTACGAAAAACACTCTGAGCAAATCTCGCTACATGAAGGGCCTTCAGTGCCACAAGGCGCTTTGGCTTTCTATATACAATCCGGAATTGCGCGGGGAATCGGAAGCAACCAGTCAAGCATTCAGCCAGGGGCTTAAAATCGGAGAGCTTGCCCAAGATATTTTTCCGGACGGCGTTCTGATCCCATACGATGGGCTCTCCTTTGATGAGCAGGTTCAAGAGACCCAAAAGGTTCTCGTCAAAGCCAAAGTCATTTACGAAGCAGCCTTTATGCACAATGGCTTATTTGTCAAAGCTGATATCCTTCGCAAAGTGCGTGGCGGCTGGGAATTGTACGAAGTCAAGGGAAGCAGTAAGGCAAAGGATGTTTACCTTGATGATACGGCGGTTCAGTATCATGTCATATCAGGTTCAGGGCTTACCGTGACCAAGGCATTTGTGGTGCATCTCAACACAAGCTACCGCCGCGATGGTGCACTTGATCTCGACAAGCTGTTTACCAGCCATAATGTGACAACGGAGGTTTTAGAGCGTCAGGCAGGAATCAAGAAGGAGATTGCCGCTCAAAAGCGGATGTTAAAAGGAAAAGAGCCTGATATTGCTATTGGCCCTTGGTGCAGTAACCCTTACGAGTGTGACTTTATCTGCCACTGTTGGAAGGATGTTCCTGAAGATTCGGTATTCGAGTTGGCTGGCAAAGGTGTTGATACATTTGACCTCTACCGGCAGGGGATCGTAAGACTGAAAGACATCCCCTCTGATCTTCTCAAAGGAAAGCAACTCCAGCAGGTTGAGGCGACACGAAGCAAGAAAACAATAGTGAACAAGGAAAAATTACGCGAATTTCTCGATAGCCTCTGGTATCCGCTCTATTTCCTCGATTTTGAAACCTTCGAGGTAACTATACCAGAGTATGACGGGCTGCATCCTTTCCAACAAGTACCGTTCCAATATTCGCTGCACTCGCAGAAACGAGCCGGTGGAAAGTTGCACCATACTGAATACTTGGCCAAGCCCGGTATAGATCTCCGTAAAGAAATTGTTGGACGCCTTCTGGAGGACATTCCTGAAGGGGCATGTGTC
>JBBSDD010000412.1:0-3402 GCA_038249755.1 Flavobacteriales bacterium
GTCAAAGGGTGCCAGAATACCCGTATGCACATCTTTTATCATGCCAATGGTGCCTCCGGTATATATCACCAGAATGTTGCGCGCTTTATTCATCGAGCTTAAATAGTTTTCGTGCGTTGGTTGTAGTCTGATCCGCTATTTCGGCCACAGTCATTCCTTTAATTTCGGCGAGTTTTTCTGCGATCAATTTGATGTATCCTGTTTCGTTTCGCTTACCGCGAAAAGGAACAGGGGCGAGGTACGGTGCATCGGTTTCGAGTACAAGCCGGGTGATGTCGGCATCAGGGAGAATTTTGTCAAGGCCTCCATTTTTAAAGGTCACCACGCCTCCGATCCCAAGATAGAAATTTGGATAAGCAAGTGCTTTTTTCATGTCATCACCATTTCCTGTAAAACAGTGAAATACGCCAGAAAGCCGCTCGTCGCAATGCTCGTCCATGATTTTAAACAACTCGGTAAAAGCTTCCCTAACATGAATGGCTATAGGCAGTTTTTTTTCTTTGGCCCAGTTTATTTGGGTTATAAAAGCTTCTACTTGTTGAGGGAAGAAAGTTTTATCCCAGTACAGGTCGAGTCCGATTTCGCCTACCGCGTGAAATCCTCCTGTGTCCAGTTCTTTTTTTATGATGCTGAGTTCTTCTTCAAAATTTTCTTTCACAGAGCCGGGGTGTAATCCCATCATGCCTATGGTATTTTCGGGAAACCGGGTACAGAGGTCCCGCATCGGAACCATGCTGCCACTGTCAATATTGGGTAGAGCCACCATCTTTACACCTTCCGCGAAAGCGCGTTCCATGCACGCAATTCTGTCTTCGGCAAAAGCCTCAGCATACATGTGCGCATGGGTATCAAAAAATTGCATATTAAATTCGTTTGGCTGCAAATGACGGAAATCGGTTACATTTGAAAAAATGCCATTTTTCTCTTGACAAAGGTCCTTATTATTCGGTTTAGTTCCATCGGCGACATCGTTCTTACCACTCCGGTGGTGCGCAATCTCAAAATGCAAATGCACGGTGGGGTGGAAATCCACTACCTGACCAAACAGCAGTTTCGAGGCATCGTCGATAGCAACCCGCACATTTCCAGAGTTCACGCGATCAAAAAGAGCACCAACGAAGTAATCGGCCAACTCAAATCTGAGCAATATGATTATGTCATCGATTTGCATCGAAATCTCCGTTCGATGCGTGTAAAACGCGCCTTGAAAGTCCTGGATTTTTCATTTAACAAGCTCAATTGGCAAAAGTGGTTGCTGGTGAATTTTGGCGTCAACCGGATGCCCGCGGTGCATATCGTAGACAGATATATGGACTGTATCCGGCCTTTTGGGATAGAGAATGACAACAAAGGGCTTGATTTTTTTATGCCGCCGGAAGATGATATGAATGTCCCTGATATGCCAGCAACGCATCAGCAGGGATACATTGCAATGGTTATCGGAGCGGCTCACTGGCGTAAAAAACCCAGGCAGGAGCAGTTTATCACCCTGTGCAAAAAACTGGATGTACCTGTAATCCTTTTGGGTGGCCCGGACGAAAAAACTGAAGGGGAGGCCATTGCTACTGCGGTCGGATCCAAAGTTTGGAATGCTGCCGGAAGCACCAACCTGAATGGATCTGCCTGGCTGGTAAGGGAAAGCAGGTTGGTCATCACTCCGGATACGGGGATGATGCACATCGCAGCGGCTCTTAAAAAACCCATCATTTCACTTTGGGCGGCGACCATTCCGGGATTTGGCATGTATCCCTACCAGAATGAAGCCTTAAACGAAATGGTGGAAGCAGCACATTTAAATAAACGCCCCTGTTCTAAATTGGGTACCAAGTGCAAATACAGCACCTGTCGATGTTTAGATGAATTACCACTTGATCAGGTGATCGAAGCTGCCGGAACTATCTGGCATCTGAAATAATCCAGCTCAATACTATTTGCTAAAAAGTGCTTTGAGCTCTGTGGCGTCTTCGGGTTTCATTTTTCCGGCAAGGATGAGTCCGAGCTGCCTCCTGCGAAGAGCTCCTGCGAATCGCTCTATTTCTATCTCCGTTTCCGGGATGAGTTCAGGTACATTAATAGGCTGGCCCACCTGATCAACAGCTACAAACGTATAAATCGCCTCATTGCATTTGGTGCGTTTACCCGTGCGATGATTTTCAACAAATACATCGATAAATACCTCCATGGATGACGAAAACGATCGTGACACTTTTGATTCAATCGTTACAATATCACCCAATTTAATCGCCTTGTTGAATGATACATTGTTGACAGCCGCGGTTACCACAACGCGTCGACAGTGTCGCTGTGCCGATATGGCTGCTGTGATGTCCATCCAATTGAGCAACTGGCCTCCCATCAGATTGCCAAGGGTGTTGGTATCATTGGGAAGAATAATCTTTGCGCTGGATGCAAATGTCTCCCTGGCAAATTTTGTTTCTTTCATATAGGGTATTTCCGGGTGCAAAGATACTGAGCCTGTCGTTGGATAAAAATATTTCCCTGTCGATTGACCAATTCCATTTCCTAATTTTGAGCCGATGGACGGTAACCTTTTGTTCGCAGCAAAATCGCTGCATATTATTTTCGTAGTGGCCTGGTACGCGGGGCTGTTTTATATTCCGCGCCTGTTCATATACCAGACGGAGGCAAAAGACAGAGAGGAGCCAGCAAAGCAAATTCTGACTGCCCAATATAAAATAATGTCGGGTAGGCTTTGGTATATTATTACCTGGCCGGCTTGTGTTCTGTCAGTGGTTTTTGCTATTTGGATGGTCTACCTCTATCCCACCTATTTATACATGTCATGGATGCAAGTGAAGTTGGGATTTGTAGCCGTGCTCCTGGGTTACCATCTTTCTTTACATTGGATGTTCAAACGTTTGCAGGCTGATTCTTACCCAATGTCTGCAACACAATTGAGATTCTACAATGAACTGGCAACTGTATTGCTCTTCGCTATTGTATTTACTGCGGTTTATAAAAACACGTCGGGCTGGTATTATGGGGTGCTCGGTATATTGGCGCTTGGGGTGATTTTGAGTATAGGCATTATGTTGTACAAACGCGCCCGGTTAAAAAAATCTTAGCTTTTGGTGAGCAACCATTCCCGCGCCTCTTCTTCCGTTTTGAACAAGCGTGTGGGTCTGTGTGGCTGGTTGTAGCGCACGAAAAAGTTGGCAGACATTTGATGGGCATAGTGTTCTGTAACGATCGCATCCGCGACAACCTGATTGGTAATGTCTTGAGTAGAAACGAGATCTCTGGCTTCCGGATTTAAAGTGGCGCCAGCTCCGGCAGTGACCATCAAGCGCCTCGCTTCAGGCATTTTCGAATGAATCGTTTCAAAAATTTCCTTGATTTTATCGGGATTGATCGTTTTCCCAGGATAAAGATGTAACTCCA
>JBBSDD010000413.1:0-3400 GCA_038249755.1 Flavobacteriales bacterium
ATTTTCTGATTCGAAAAATCTATTCATATTCGATCACCACAATGACTGGCTTTTTATACATGACACGTTGGGATTTGCTCAGGATTCGATACCTATTTCTTATCATAAGATGCGAGATAAGAAGTTTGCAGAGTTGATTATTCAGGATCGGTTAGACCAGACATTTTATGCGGTGTACCGAAAAAATGGTAGAAATTTTCTGCGACAGGTACAACTAACCGATGGCACGGCAGGCGAACAAATCACATTGTATTATCCATATCCAGAGAAATTAAAGGTAGTGAACGGCAGTGTATACTATATCTACAGACCTGTAAATAGTTTACAAACCAGGCATTTATATCGGGAAGAAATTCGGAGGGATGGCGGGTCATTAAGTCTGCAATCGAACGACTGAAGGATACATGCGTCAAACGATGAGGTGTTTTTCCAAAACCTCCCATTTACCAATGTCCAGTTTGAGCTGAATTTTTCATGGAATCCTTATTCTAAAAATATACAAAGCTCATAAAGCACGTCATTTTAGCGAAAGCGAAAAAAAAACCAGAAACAGGATGTAGATTATAGCAGCGTCATTATACTTTGAAAACCCAGGAATAAACTTCAGGACTTCAATCTTTGGGTTCCTGTCTTAACCCGCTTTTTCAAACAATTCCGGATGCAAAAAGGCATAAATGAGCATGCCAACGACTACCAATATGCCTGTAATCACACTCGACAATATACGTATGGCGAAGGCTTTCAAAATTCTGCGGAAGCGGGACCCCTTGAGATCGTAAGTGGTGTAAACATAAGCGAAGTATATAAATGAGAGAATAAAGGATACTATGCTCATGGACATATTGTCTTCAATTGCCATCAGCACCACTTCAACTATGCTTACGAGATATATGATTCCATCCGTGTAGAAGGCGAATACGAGGTGTTCGACCACATTCAGCTTCATGCGACGGTTGAAAAGCCAGAGTAAAAACCCGGTGATGAATACCGAGAAAAAGCTGAGAGCTTTGAATGAATGGGCAAACATCTCCAATATCTGCTCGGTAAATTCTACCTGCTTTTCTGATGCGTTATTACTCAAATTGACATTGGCACTTCGGCTTACCAAGTCTGAAATATCCATATCGAAAATCTGGAAAGACAGCAGGTAAACGGTGAGCATAATAAAGAAAAATCCCGCCGGTCCGATATACCTGCGCCTGTTGCCTGCGATAAAGGAACGGGACATGTCGCCAGGATTTTTCCATGCCTCAGTAAATGTTCGGGGAAATCTCCCATCCAGCCCGATGATGCGTTCCTGCAAATCGTTTATCAGATTGCTTGGGGTGATCCTCCGTACCTCTGCCGGTTGCCCGCATTTGGGACAAAACTCAGTCTGATAAGTGGTATCGCAGTTGATACAAATCTTTTTGGTTTCTACAGATGCTTGGTTGATGACTGGTAGCATAGGTTCGCTTGAGCCGCCAAATATAGAAAAGGATTAATGCTAATACGCAGCGAGACCAACAGTAGTTGAATATTCGTTAGTGGAACATACATTTCCAGATAAATCATGTTTTTCACGTGAAACCAGGAAATTCGTTCTCCGGTACTATTCTGATTTCCTGCGATGATCCCAGTCAGCATAGCCGAATTCTTCTCCTTCCTTTAGCTCTGGTCCGTTGTAAGTACCGTGTTTGAGAACCACCCAGACCATCCAGATTAAAAGAACGGGAGAAAGCGAAAACAACATCAGCACCAGGCCGGGGAATATACCCCAGACAGCAAGAGCGGTATAGAAAATTAAGATCAGGGAGACTGCTCCTATGACAATATATTCGTGCTTTAAGTGCATTTTCGAATTTATCAATTTTACGGTTAATGCTTTTATGCTTGCGATATAAGGATTGTTAATGAAAGGAATTTCACACTGTTTTTGTTCCAGTTGTGAAGAAATTAATCGTGTAATTATTTGAGATTACCACTTGTTTCGGCCATATTCCAATTTTTCTGGCATGGCAAGGGACGTTGAGCCAGGGAATGACATCTTTCGATTTTTTGTACTTTTGGCCAAACATCTTTCTCATGAACACACCAACCGCAGCCCCACTGAATCTCAAGAAAATCATACCCGATGCCCAGGATTTCCTTCCACTCAACGGCACGGATTACGTAGAGCTTTATGTGGGAAATGCCAAGCAGGCAGCGCATTTTTATAAAACGGCTTTTGGTTTTCAGGATATGGCGTATGCCGGCCTCGAAACAGGGGTGAAGGACAAAACGAGTTATGTGCTCCAACAGGATAAAATTCGCCTCGTGCTCACTTCTCCCATGCAGCCGGGCGGTGAAATCAATGCGCACATAGCCAACCATGGTGATGGCGTAAAAGTCATCGCGCTTTGGGTGGATGATGCCACCAAAGCATGGCAGGAAACCACCAGTCGCGGTGCCAAATCATATATGGAACCCACACGTACGGAAGACGAAAATGGCTATGTGGTCCGTTCAGGAATACATACATACGGAGAAACGGTTCATATTTTTGTGGAAAGAAGCGGGTACAATGGAACATTTTTACCAGGGTACAAACCGTTGAAAACCGAATACAATCCGATTCCAACGGAGCTGCGCTTTATCGACCACATGGTCGGCAACGTGGGCTGGGGCGAAATGAATCAATGGGTCGATTTCTACGCCAAAGTCATGGGTTTTGCCCAGTTGATTTCGTTTGATGACAAAGATATCTCGACTGATTACACGGCCTTGATGAGCAAGGTAATGAGCAATGGCAATGGCCGCATCAAATTTCCGATCAACGAACCGGCCGAGGGAAAGAAAAAATCCCAAATTGAAGAGTATATCGACTTTTATAATGGAGCCGGGGTTCAACACATCGCGCTCGCTACGGACAACATTATCGCCACCGTTTCCCTTTTGAAAGATCAAGGCGTGGAATTTCTCAAAGTACCGCAAAATTACTATGACACAGTCCTGGATCGGGTGGGCAAAATCGATGAAGACCTTGCGCCACTGCGAGAATTGGGCATACTTATCGACCGGGATGAAGAGGGTTATCTGCTTCAGATTTTCACCAAACCCGTGCTCGACAGGCCCACGATGTTTTTTGAAATCATCCAGCGGAAGGGCGCGCAGAGTTTTGGAAAGGGCAATTTCAAAGCCCTGTTTGAAGCCATCGAGCGGGAACAGGAGTTGCGCGGAACGCTCTGACCCTTGAAATTATCAGCCATCAAATTGGTATTATTTGGAGCTCTTCTTGGGAGCTCCTTTTTTGCAGTAGGCCAGGCCAATGAGCGCGCCGTCGGCCTGCGCTGGGCCTATGGCAGTGGTTTTTCCTATCGGGAAATGATGACGGACAAACACGCCGTGGAAGGAATTTTTACAGCGCGCTGGGGAGGGGTGG
>JBBSDD010000414.1:0-3397 GCA_038249755.1 Flavobacteriales bacterium
ATATTCAAATTCACTTTACCCTGATCGGTCCGGTCTACGACGCCGGCTATAGCGAGCGGTGCCGCAGTATCGCCCTTCCGGAAAATGTGACACTCGAATGGGTTGGTCCCAAAACGCCAATAGAAACCGGAAAGCTGATCGGAGATTCAGACCTTTTTTTCCTTCCCACGCTCGGCGAAAACTACGGACACGCCATCCTCGAAGCGCTCTTGTGCGGTATTCCGGTGCTCATATCCGATCAGACGCCCTGGACCAGCCTTTCGGCAAATGGACTGGGCCTGGATTTGCCCCTGGGCGATACCGCTCCTTACCGGAAATATATTGAAAAGGTGTCCGAAATGGATGGTGCCGCCTATGCCCTCGCTTTTGGTTCCGTGGCTGAAAAGGCTGCCAAACTTGTAGTCCTTCCCGAGTTAATTGCGGGATACAAAAGTTTGTTTGAATGAAAACAGTCGATTTAAATAGGTTTTCCAATTCACAATACCATCCGGGTTCAAAACTAAAACAGGCATTGTGGTATGTGGTTAGCGCCATTTTTTTTCAAACTTATCTGTTGCCATCATCCGGGCTAAAATCAGTGCTTCTGCGGGTTTTTGGCGCACGCATTGGCATGGGGTTGGTCATCAAGCCCAATGTTCAGATCAAATATCCCTGGTTTCTTTCGGTGGGTGATCACGTATGGATCGGCGAAAAAGTCTGGATAGACAATCTGGTGGCTGTAGATATTGGCGACCATGTGTGCATCTCGCAGGGGGCAATGTTGCTCACTGGAAATCACAATTACAGGAAGGAGACTTTTGATCTGATGACAGGAGAAATTCGTTTGGAAACAGGTGTTTGGATCGGGGCGCAATCCCTGGTTTGTCCGGGCGTTGTTTGCAGGTCGCACGCCGTTTTGAGCGTGATGTCGGTGGCCAGTTCTGATCTGGAGCCGTTTACAATCTACACCGGCAATCCGGCCATAGCCGTGAAACAAAGAATCATCGAATGAAGGTCAGCATTATCACCATCGCGTACAATGCGTCCGAAACAATTGAAGAAACGATCCGGTCTGTGATATCCCAGGATTATCATGATATTGAGTATATTCTGATCGACGGAGCTTCCCAGGATAAGACCCTCGAAATCGCTCAGCAGTATGTGTCTGGGATTGCTAAAATTATTTCCGAACCGGACGAGGGAATCTACGATGCCATGAACAAAGGGGTACGCAATGCAACTGGAGACTTGATAGGCATTCTCAATGCAGACGATGTTTTTGCGCATAGAGAGGTTATATCGCGGGTGGTGGAAACAATGAAAGCTGGAAATACGGATGCCTGTTATGCCGATTTGGAATATGTATCCCGTGAGAATCCCGGAAAAGTAGTCCGCTATTGGAAATCAGGCCAATATGTAAAATCAGCATTTCTGAATGGCTGGATGCCACCCCATCCCACCTTCTTCCTCAAAAAGGAATTGTATTTCAAATACGGCGTTTACCGAACTGCTTTGAGGAGCAGCGCCGATTACGAACTCATGTTGAGGATGTTGTATAAATTCGATGTGAAGACATCATATCTCCCTGAAGTTGTGGTACATATGAAGTTGGGAGGTCAAAGCAATGTTTCGTTGAGAAACCGTCTGAGAGCCAATAATGAAGACCGCCTTGCATGGAAACTCAACGAACTAAAACCGGCACGTCTTACATTTATCAAAAAACCACTGGGGAAAATATCCCAGTTTTTCCGACGCTAGAATTTCGCCCGGGTCTTGCGTTTACGCTTTTTGCTCTTGACCCAACTGTAACGGCGTTTGTAAAAACTACTTTTCCCCTTGATCACATAGCTGTAGCTAAACTGAGCAAAAAGATAGCCGTCATTGTTGGTGGGGTCACCGCGTTTTTCACCCACAACGAAACTTTCGCTATTTGGAATGTCCTGATCAAATTGGATGGCGAGTTCCCGCGCATCAGCAATGGATCCCGCATCCGTAGTTCTATTAGCCATTTCGAAAGCGAGTTTGTTATTTTCCGGCGACATCCGGAATCCGGGTGCGTAGGAGGTACTTACATCATCCAGATAATCTGTGAAGGTAGTTCGGTAACCAATTTCCCAACCAAAACGGTGCACTTTCTGAAAGGTGAAGTAAAGGCCTATTCCCGCAGGAATCGCCAATTGCCAATTGCCGTAATTTCTGCCTTCTGTCTGGAGCGGCTGCAAAGCCACGTATTCGCCATTGAATTCTTCGAGATCACCGTAGTATTTCGCTTTGGGATTGTGATAAAACACCCCGGCACCAGCGAAGCCATACACCCGGAAATCGGGATTGTAATACCCTCTTCCACCGGCGTCATTGTCATAAAACAAGGTGAGTTCACCACGTCCTGAAAGCTCGATGATGTCATTTCTGAAACTGAGGTTTCGGGCTACGCGGGCTGGATTTTTTGAATTAAAATCATTGCCCCGAATACGTCCGTAATTAACGCCTACGTTAAATGCAAGCTGCGGCGAAACCCTGTAGCGACCAAATCCGCCTACCACATATTGCGTGCGGTTTAGCTTCATGTCAAATACAAAATCGCGTCGCGTTTCTTCCTGTCCACCAATTTCTCCCAAATAATTAGAAGCACCGAGATTTACGCCGAAGTCCCACCGATATTGGCCTTCCATCTCCAGTGTACCCAGAGCGAGACAAATGATCAGCAAGTATTTCACTTTTTGCATGGCTGCAAATATATAAAGATAACCGCAACACTTTCTTACAGACTGATATGATTGGCCGCAACAGATATAGACCACAATCCCCGCTTTTTCTCTTTCTTCGTGGCGCTAATTTTCTCCAATGAATCCTTTGAAGAAGCTTCTTCAAATAGAATATCCCATCATCCAGGCGGGGATGGTGTGGTGCAGTGGGTGGGAGCTCGCTTCTGCCTCGTCAAATGCCGGTATCCTCGGCGTCATCGGCTCGGGGTCCATGTATTCAGAAGTATTGGACCTGCATATCGCCAGGTGTAAAAAGGCTACGGAAAAGCCTTTTGGTGTAAACATACCGCTGATGTATCCCGATGTAGACAAACATATCAAAACCATCATCAAACACGGTGTGAAAGTGGTCATCACTTCTGCGGGAAATCCCGGACTATACACCCCGCAACTGCGCGATGCAGGGATTACAGTAATACATGTGGTGAGCAGCGCACATTTTGCCGAAAAGGCGCAAAAAGCTGGTGTGGATGCAATCGTGTGCGAAGGTTTTGAGGCGGGAGGTCACAATGGGAGGGAAGAAACCACCACAATGTGTATGATACCTGACGTGAGAAGGGCTACAGATCTTCCTTTGGCGGCAGCTGGCGGAATCGGCAGTGGCAGCGCTATCCTGGCGGCGATGGCATTGGGTGCGGATGGCGTTCAGATTG
>JBBSDD010000415.1:0-3391 GCA_038249755.1 Flavobacteriales bacterium
AAGGCGTGGTACAACCTAAATTTTCCTTTCATGCCGAACCCGTTTAAAAACTACATAAGAACACTTATACCTGCAAAGGTTAAAGAGTTTGTTGAATACAGGGAAGAAGATAGGTATATGGTCAAGGTATATTCTCAGGAGGGTGAGGATTTACTGGTAAAGCGAATTTTTGATCATCTTCCATCCGGCTTTTATATTGACATAGGGGCACACCACCCTTTTCGTTTTTCGAATACGAAATTGCTCTACGACAAAGGCTGGACAGGAATCAATATCGAACCCAATCCGGATGTGGTTCAATTATTTCAGCAGCACAGACCAAGAGATATCAATCTTTGTACGGGTGTGTCATCCTATGAGCAGGGCCTGATATAGTACCGCGTTTCGCACCCGGCGCTAAATACATTTGACGAAACAGCGGTGGAGAAAAGTGCTGAAAAACCGATTTCTTCAGAACCCATAACCACGCAATCACTTAAATCCATACTGGATATCCATTTGAAAAATGACCAAAAGATAAACTTTCTGACCGTCGATGCGGAAGGATTGGATTTTGAAATACTTAAATCCAATGATTGGACGAAATACCGACCGGAATGGATTTGTGCCGAATTGCCCACGCTTGATTTGAAAGGTGCATTGGAACATCCCATTTCGCTGTTTCTGGAAGAAAATGGATACACCCTGTTTTCCAAGTTGTGGAAAAGTTGTCTGTATCAGAAAGTCCCGAACGCTGCGCCGTGAGTTTCAAAAAAATATCCATCATCACACCGAGTTTCAACCAGGGCCACTTTCTGGAACAAACCATTGATTCTGTCCTGAGTCAAAACTATCCCAGTTTGGAGTATATGGTCATAGATGGAGGTAGCACAGATAATTCTTTGCAAATCATCAAAAAATATGAAAAACACCTGAAATTCTGGGTGAGCGAACGCGATCGCGGACAGAGCCATGCCATTAACAAAGGGTTCTTACATTGCACCGGGGACATTGTCAACTGGCTCAATTCCGATGATTATTACGAGCCGGAAACGTTTAACAGGGTCAATGTCTATTTCCAACAAAATGACATCGATATCCTGCTCGGAAAATCCATCATCTTCACAGATGGAAGGCCTGAAAACACCGTTGCCAAAGGGGGAAATGTATTTGCCAGTCTTGAGCAAACCATCGGCGATTCCTTAATCGATCAACCCTCTGCGTTCTTTACCCAGGAAGCTTTTAATGCGGTATATCCGGTAAACGAAAAACTGAATTACCTGATGGATCGGGAACTTTGGATCAGGTATTTGCTCAAAAATGGTTTGGATAAAGTCCTGAAAGTGGATGAAACATTTGTGAATTTCAGGCTGCATGGAAACTCAAAAACCGGTAGTGAACTTCAAAGTTTCGAGGCAGAACGCGACAGTATTTTCCTGACCCTCGCCGTGCATACCGGTAACAAAGACCTGGCTGACTTCATTCAATCAAACACCAGGGCATCGCATGTGGATATCGACTGGCTGCCGATCAGCGCGGATATTTCGCTGAATGTTGTTTTTCACGAATACTTCATGGTGCTCGCGAGCGAAAGATATTTCAGAAACCAGTTGGAGGAAGTGAACAGATTCATGCAGCGCATAAATTTGTCCTACCTTTCGCCGGAATCGGCAAAGCTCCACAGAAAAATCACCACGCGCTTAAACATGATACCCCATCCAGTTTTAAAATGGATCAAAAAGTTAAAAAGATAAGGGTTGCGCATATCGTTCCGGATTCCGGCAACAGGGACAGACAAATCCACTACGAATTCCTGTGCCACGCCCTAAAGCGGAATTTCGACCTGCATTTTTTCATTCTTAAAAACAACCTCAACTTTCGAAAATTTCTTGAATTCCATCAGATTCCATGGACTTTACTGGACTACAATCCGACAGGTAAACTGGACATGATCCAGACCATTTGGCGATTGTGCGGGCTATTGCGCAACAAATTCGACATAGTTCACTCACACTATTTCGATGGTAATCTAATTGGATTGTCTGCAGCAAAGCTTGCCGGCATTGAAAGGCGCGTTTATACAAGGCACCACAATACGTATTATCATGAAATCGGTGATAATAGGACGATTCGGTTCAATCGTTTTTTCAATTCAATTTCACACAAGATAATTGCGCCCTGTCTTTCTGTAAGTCGCACATTACAAAATTTAGAAAATGTGCAGCCAAACAAAATAGAAGTACTTTATCATCCTTTCGATATCCGGTTCATGGAACGAACATCTGAAGCTTCTACAGGTAAAATCAGAATGAAATACAATATTCCCACTGATAAAATGATTATTGGAGCCGTTTCAAGTTTTCATCATATCAAGGGGACAGAATATATTCTGGATGGGTTTTTAAAGGCGGTTGATTCTGGTTTGGACATCATGCTGGTTATGGCTAATGCGCATGGCGACAATGAAAATTCCATTTTTGAAAAAATCGGTCGTCATCATCCAGATCGGGTTATTACCATTAAATACGAAAATGATATATTATCCTTGTATCAATGCTTTGATATTTTTGTTCACACACCAGTTTCCAGCACCAGTGAAGCATTTGGACAAGTATATGTGGAGGCCATGTCCATGAAGCTGCCTTGCATATTCACCCCGGCCGGAATAATGGAAGAAATAGGTAGAGACAATGAAAATTGTCTTTTGGTATCTTTTAAAAATTCTGATGAAATCGCCGATGCCATTGGAAAACTTTACCGTGAACAGCATACGAGAAAAAAAATTTCTGAGCAGGCCCGGGAACATGTTTGTGGTAAATTTGACCTGCAGACATTTCAACATAACTTAAAAGACCTATATGACTCTATGTAGTTGTCTTTTTTCACCAAATATTATGCAGAGAGATGATTAAAAATGTGTTGAGAAGAATTTACGGAGCAGTGCCTTACAAGCAAAATGCATTTGAAATGTTAAGACATCTCCATTTGCCCCAATCCATTTATAAACATTTGCATTTCAAAGGTGACATTACAATACAGTCGGCATTTGGCAGCTTTAAAATGCGCCATCACGGATACAAAGTTGAGAATGAACTATTCTGGTCGGGCGTGGGAAATTCCTGGGAAGGCAACAGCCTCGAACTGTGGAGCAGGCTGTGTAAAAACCATGATGACATCTGCGACATAGGTGCAAATACAGGCGTGTATGCGCTGATTGCCCAAACCGTGAATAAAGAAGCAAATGTTCATGCGTTCGAACCAGTGGAAAGGGTTTATCTAAAACTCGCACAAAATATAGCAATGAATGAATATCTCATTGTTCCGGTTGAAATGGCCGCAAGCAATTTTGACGGAACAGCGACGATTCATGATACAGGTTCGGAGCACATTTATTCTGTGACTGTCAACAAGG
>JBBSDD010000416.1:0-3385 GCA_038249755.1 Flavobacteriales bacterium
CAGGAGGTTGATAATCTTATTTTGAGCGATGGGCCGGGTGCGATGGCAGTTGATCCTGCGGGTGATGTTTGGGTATTTTGTGAGGGATTCAGCTGGATGGGAACGGCTCCGGCGCTTTATAAAGTTGGCGGACAAAGCAAAGAAATCATTACGAGCTTTGAATTTGATTCGCTGGGTTATGCCAACAGCATGGGTCTTTCGCCCAACGGGCAATCATTGTATTATCTGTACGAAGGGGACGTATTCCGCATGTCGGTTTCGGCGACTGAATTGCCTGTGGCACCATTTATCAGTGGAGCGGGCCGCAATTTTTATAAATTTTATGTACATCCTGTGACGGGTGTGATCGCGGTAACCGACGCGGCAGACTTTTCTTCCGAAAGCGTGGTGTACATGTACAACGCCAACGGAGTGCAAACGGCGGAAATTCCCGCGGGAATTATTCCATCTTTTGTGCACTGGAAAAATCAATAACCAAAAAATTTCCTATTTTTCATGGCAAATAAATGGCCATGGACAACAATATTCAGGATTGGTTTGACGCTTACGGGCACAGCCACCGCAACAAAACCAACAAGGCGATCCACTGGATCTGTGTGCCGCTGATCTTTTTTTCATTGGTGGGCATTCTTTCACTGGTGCCTTTTGGATTTGTGAAAACCCTTTTTCCGGAAGGTTGGCAACCCTATATCCATTTGGGAACCGTGTTGGTGCTTTTTGGAGTGATTTTTTTCATTCGCCTGTCGCAGCCCATCGCCCTGGGTATGATCGTTGTTTCAGCGTTGATGTTGTGGTTTGTGAAACTGAGTTATCAGGGATTCGGCGCGAATACGTGGACATTCTTTGTGTCTGTTTTCGTAGTGAGCTGGATCGGACAGTTTATTGGCCACAAAATCGAAGGAGCCAAGCCGAGTTTTTTTGATGATTTGAAGTTTTTGATGATTGGCCCGGCGTGGTTGCTGCATTTTATTTACCGGAAGGTGGGGGTGAAGTATTGAGTCGTGGGTTGTGCGGAGTGAGTCGTGAGTCATGCGCAGTGGGCAATTGTCTCAGTACTTACGACTCAATACCCACTACCTAATTTTTTAATTTAATTATCTTATTTTAAAATAGTTGTCATCGGTTTATCTGTGATAATTTGAAATAATTACTTGTTTTAACCGGTTTTTATTGCCTTCGCAAGGGACATTAACTATATTCGCCAAAATTTTACAAAAACAAGTTATGAAACAGAGCTTTTTATTGTTTGCAGCCGCGGCTGCATTGACTTTTAGTGCGTGCAACGATGATGATGGTGGTAATGGACCAGATACACCAGATACGCCTAATGGTATCATTACTGCATCACTTAACTATTATTCCGGGACAGGAACTCCAGGCCCGGAAGTAGATTGGTCGTTGCCTCAGGTGGGTGCAGCTATTTATCAGGGACAGATTACCATCCTGGCATCTGACACTGTCACCGGTGAGTCATTGGTTCTCTCTTTGCCAGATGAGGGCGTTGGTTTTTATCAAAATGAAGGATCTAATGCGGAAAATGGATTGGCATCCTATGTAAGACAAAGTGGTCAACTTGCAATGCAATCAATAGGTTCTGGTACTGCCCAAACTTATTTTTTTGTAGAAATTGCAGAAATCGATACAGTTCAAAAAACCATGTCAGGAAACTTTAATATTGGACTGGAAAGCACGTTGAACAACGAAGCTTATGCATATTTCACTGATGGGGAATTTACAGATGTACCGTATATTACCACCCTCGATGGCGGCGGCGGATTTGGTGAGGGCACCGCCAGTTTTAAATTGGATGGTCAGATTTTCCCTGTTGAAACTGTTTTTGCAAGCGCAAATCCATTTGTTGATTTGATCAACATATCAATTGACAACGCTAATCAGGATGTATTGGGTTTCAATTTTCCATCTGATGTTACTTCCGGGACTGTGATAGATTATTCTTCCATTAGTTTAGAAGCTTTCGCAAATTTTGCATTTAATAATGGTTCCGATCTTTTAATTGCTACCGCAGGCACGGTGACCATTACCACCCATAATCCAGCACTTAATTATGTGGAGGGCACTTTTAATTTCTCCATGGGGTCATTTGGTGCTCCGCCCACCAATATGATCACTGAAGGAAATTTTGCTATAACTTACCAATAAAACTTTTGCAAACGGCAAAATATTTTAGCCCGGATGAACCAACAAAGTTCATCCGGGCTTTTTATTCTATAGTGATTGCCTCCCCGCCGTATAGCCAGTAGATTGGCTGTGCAGTCAGGCAAAAACTTTCTCTTCGATTATTTCTTTATAAATTTTTGCGTAAGCAGCGATACCGTTGGTCAGGGAGAAGTATTCCTCAGCGCCCGCGCGGATTTTCTTTCGATCTGTGGCCGTGATATTTTTCCAATTGGCGGCCACTTTTTCAAATTCGGCGGGAGTGAAATTGCCAACCACATGACCGGCGGCGTATCGGGCGACAATGTCGGTGGTGTCGCCCACGCGATCGTTGCAGATCACCGGGATGCCCATGCCCATCAGCTCACCATGTTTGGTGGGACTTGACGCTTTTTTGGAATAGGCAGGCAGAATAAAAAATACAGAAGCTGCCATCAGACACATCAGCGCAGGCACTTCGCGACGCTCAGCAACGACGTGGATGATATACGACTGCGGTATACCCAGTTCAACGGCAAGTGAGCGAAGCGGCCCTGTATCATCATGGGTGAGCACCAGGAAGCGCAGGCCAGGATGTGAGGCACGGATCACATTGTAAAGCCGCAGCATGTCTTCAGCCATGTACCACGTGCCCAGACTACCCACGTATCCCAGATATTCCAATGAGGGATCCAGACCGTGCACGGCACAAATCCATTTTCTTTTATTGACAGAAACTTTCGTAAAATCAAAAAGATCCAGATCGGCCGCACAAGGGATTACGGTGATTTTCTTTGCCACCATGCTGGCCCGGTCGTAATTGTAATGATCGCTGATTCCACCAAAGCGCTCATCTTCATGAAACCAGCGCACAATCTCCTCCCTGCCGGCATGTGTGAGCGAGACGATGGCTGCGGATTCTTCCAGAAACCGGCGTTCATTTTTTTTAAAATAGTCATACACCTTTCGGTAAACGGGGTTTTTCAAATTCCATATTTTTCCATCCACCCTTTCGTCGGCCCAGAAGCCGCGCATGTCAAAAATAAAGGGAATACCCAATTCCTTTTTGATTTGAAGGGCTATGAGCGCGGGGATGTACGACCGGCAATGGATTAAGTCAAGGCTTTCTTTATCAATCAGATTTTTTACTTGTCGGTACAGCTTGTCTGTATCGTACATGGTTGAGAGTACTGGCGGATTTTTTGTGTAAGTGAGCGGTATCCATCGGATA
>JBBSDD010000417.1:0-3361 GCA_038249755.1 Flavobacteriales bacterium
CCTGAAATCGTATCGCACAATTTGGAAACAGTGCGTAGATTGACCAAACAAGTCAGAATTCAAGCGAAATACGACCGAAGTTTGGAGGTTTTGCGCCGGTTGAAAAAGGCGGGGATGCGCACCAAATCAGGCGTCATGTTGGGCCTGGGAGAAACAGAACAGGAGGTAATCGAAACCATGCAGGATTTGAGAGCCGTCAATGTGGATGTCCTAACTTTGGGTCAGTATCTTCAACCCACCAGAAAACATTTGCCTGTCGTTGAATTTATCACACCTGAGCAATTTGCGATCTATAAAGACGTCGGACTGGAAATGGGCTTCAGGTATGTGGAAAGTGGCCCGCTGGTCCGTTCTTCATATCACGCAGAAAAACACCTGTTTTGATTTTCTACTTTTCTCTTGATCAACACTTTCATGTCAGTCCCTGAGGCCATTCAAAAAGATGCCGAATTCCAAAATCATATAAGAATTGGCATCAACGGTTTTGGAAGAATTGGGCGATGCATGGCGCGCTTGATTTTTAACAATCCTAATTGCTCCATTGAAATTGTTGGTATAAACGATCTCGGAAGTCCCGAAGCCCTTGCCCACTTACTCGAATATGACAGTGTGCATGGCCGGTGGAATGCCAGAATCTCCTTTGATTCTAAGTCAATTATCATCAATGGTCAGGTTATCCCTCTTTTCAGTGAAGAGAATCCCGAAAACCTTGAGTGGGGAAAATTGAATGTGGATGTTGTGGTGGAAAGTACAGGCAGATTTAAAACATCCGAATCAGCTCAGGGCCATATTCTTGCTGGTGCAAAAAGGGTTTTAATTACAGCTGTGGCTTCAGGAGAAAAAATCAAAACCATTGTTATTGGAGCAAACGAAAATCTACTGGATGGCACTGAATCCATCATTTCAAATGCGTCCTGTACCACCAACTGTGCAGCCCCTTTGGTTGATATTATAGATGATTTGTGCGGAATAGAAAGCGGTTACATTACGACCGTACACTCCTATACCAGCGATCAAACATTGCATGATCGACCCCACGCAGATTTACGTCGGGCCAGAGCTGCTGCCCTATCCATAATTCCCACCAGCACTGGAGCTGCAAAAGCCATTACGAGAATTTTTCCTGCGTTGGAAGGCCGATTGGGCGGTGCAGGTATTCGTGTTCCGGTGCCAAATGGATCACTAACCGACGTCACATATATTGTAAAAAAATCGGTCAGCCGGGAAAAAATCAATCAAGCATTTCTGGATGCTGCAACATCGGGCAAATGGACTGGGATTTTGGAATATACCGAAAAGCCCCTTGTCAGTTCTGATGTAATTGGGAATGCGCATTCCTGTGTATTTGATGCCCAGCTCACCTCCGTTATTGGCAATATGGTGAAGGTGGTGGGATGGTACGACAATGAAATGGGCTATTCGGCGCGGCTTATCGACTTACTGGAATATTGGAGTAAATTGTGGGAGTCGAACCGTAAGGTAGCAGTTTGAATTCCTGACCGTCAAAAACACCATACGTGAAGTTGGTAATCCAGTCTCCGAGGTTGACATATTTCCCTCCAGCTCGTAATTGAAGCATCATTGGCAGGTGCCGATGACCGAAAATGTAATAATCGGTTGGTTGCAGATAATCCAGTTCTTCTGAATAAATAGCGAGCCACTCGTTTTCTTTTCCTAAAAATACTTTGTCCTTTTCATGCCCGCTTTTTCTGCTGATAGAAGAGAAATAGTTGGCCAGCCCAATTCCGAAATTTGGATGAAACCGCGCGAATACCCATTGCAAGGCAGGAGCCCGAAAAATTTTCTTCAGGAATTTATACCCATTATCGCCTGGGCCCAAACCATCACCATGCCCGATATAAAAAGTTTTGCCCAACATCGTTTTTCTGATCGGCTTCCGGTGCATGGTGATTTTGAGTTCTGACGGTATATAGTCAAATATCCACATGTCGTGATTGCCTATGAACCAATGAATAGGAACACCGGAATCACTGATTTCAGCGAGCTTTCCAAGGAGCCGGACATAACCCCTCGGAACCACCGTCTTGAATTCAAACCAAAAATCGAATACATCACCGAGTATAAACAGCTCTTCGACATCATTTTTGATGGAATCCAGCCATGCCACAATGCGTTTTTCACGCAAAGCGCTTTCCAATGCATTCGGGGCTCCAAGGTGAAAGTCAGAAGCGAAATAATACTTTTTGGCCATGATAAATTTTCACATCCGGAATTGGTCAATAGCCAAAGATCCCGGCCATTTTTTCTTCCAGGGCAGGTCCGCGAAGATTTGTTTGAATCACTTTTCCGTCCGGGTCAAGCAACACCGTAAATGGAATACTTTTAACGTTGTAAAGCTGGGCTGCGGCGGAATTCCAAAATTGCAAGTCGCTCACATGAAGCCACTGCAATCCATCCACCTGAATAGCTTCCTCCCAATAGGAATTATCCCCGTCAAGGGACACGCCAAAAATCTCGAAGTTTTCGTCTTTATACTTGTTGTACATTCTTACGACATTCGGATTTTCGATTCTACACGGTTTGCACCACGACGCCCAAAAGTCAATCAGAACATATTTGCCGCGCAGGCTGGATAAAGTCGTGGTTTCATCTGCCGGATTTGGTAATACGATGTCGGGCGCCATACTGCCTGGCGACAAAAATGATTCCAACGCAGCTTGTCGCTCCAATTGTACAATCTGATTATTGAGCTGGTCAAAAAAGAAATTGCCCTGCATTCTGGTCGACAGGCCATTGCGAACTTTTTTATAAAGAGCCAGATCAGTCTTGGGATCTATTCTTTGCAAAACAGTGAAATTGGCCGCGCTGGTCGTATCTTCTTCGATAAAATCGATGAGGTACGTACGGTATGACTTGCGTTGGTCATTGTAATCATTTGCCAGTCGCACCCTCAGATCGTCATCGCCAGCATTGGCGGCAGCCTGCAAGGCTTGCATCGTTGAGTCCATGCCTCTTTCATATTTGGTGCCGGTGATGAAAAAATCGCGGATCTTTTCGCTGTCTTTGGAGCCCTTTACATCATAGGTTTCATTCACTGTATTCAAATCTGCAGTAAATTCGACATTTGACGCACTGTCAAAGGCCAGAACGATCGGCTTCGCAGTTTCGATCGTCAAGGTATAAAAGGCCAATCGACCTGGTGTAACATCAAAACTGAAATTCCCGTCATTTCCCAATACGGTACTACCAATTGTATCGGGTTCTCCTCCGGGATAAGTTATTAGGCTTACAGTTTTGCCCTCAGCATTTTGAATGGTTCCGGATACCGAAGTGTTATTTTCATTCGTTTTACAGGCCACAGCCATTCCGAAGGCGAAAAAGATGATCAATGTACGTTTCA
>JBBSDD010000418.1:0-3358 GCA_038249755.1 Flavobacteriales bacterium
ATTTTGTTGTGGATATCACCGATACTTTTGAAAAGAAAATGGAGGCCATCCGGGCTTTTTCAAGCCAGTTTTACGACGGTAAAGCGCAGGCTCCTGAAGAAGTCACGCCGATTTCCACCCCACAATTTGTTCATTTTGTCGAAGCCCGGGCGCGGGAGTATGGAAGGTCCATTGGGGTTGAATTTGGAGAGGGGTTTACAACAGAGCGGGCAGTGGGAGTGGAGGATCTTTTTGATCTGAAGTGAGTTGGGAGTTGGGAATTTGGAAGGTACCGACGACTGAGCGGAGTCAAGGCGGGAGTTGGGATTTATCTTATATGTTGGATGGACAGACTCCTCCTACCGTCGGAGTGACAAGGTTCCGAGCTTTGTCATGCAGAGCGCAGCGCCCGCCTGCCGGAGGTCAGGAAGCATTTTTACATTGGATGGACAGACTCCTCCTACGGTCGGGGTGACAAGGCTCGGAGCTTTGTCATGCAGCGCGCAGCGCCCGCCTTCCGGAGGTCAGGAAGCATTTTTACATCGGATAGACAGACTCCTCCTACCGTCGGAGTGACGAGGCTCGGAGTTTTGTCATGCATGCTGATCTTTATCTCAGCTTTTTAACTTTCAACCGCAGTGAATTTCCTATCACCACCACATCCGAAAAAGCCATGGCCAAAGCCGCGATCATCGGATTTAGAAATCCGAAAGCGGCGAGGGGTATGGCAACTATATTGTAAAAGAAAGCCCAGAAAAGATTCTGTTTGATGGTGCGATAGGTGTGTTTGGAAATCAGAAAAGCATAGGCCAGACTTTCCATCTCATTGGAATTCATGATGACAATGCGGGCGCTGTCCAAGGCCAGGGCAGAGGCACCACCCGGAGATATGCCAACCTGAGCGCGTGAAAGCGCGGGGCCATCGTTGATTCCATCGCCCACCATAATCACATTTCCCTTCTCTGCGAGTCTTTCGATGAAATCCAGTTTCGCTTCGGGGTTCATCTCATAATTCACGTTTTCGATCTCCACTTCTTTGGCAGCAGCCATCACTTTTTCGCGCTTATCGCCCGAAAGCATGATCGTATTGAATCCTTCTCGTTCAAAGAGATCGATCATGGTTTTGGCGCCGGGTTTTATTTCGTCTTTGATGTTGAGCGAGGCTACAGCATTGCCATTGACGGTTAACACGAGATCGGCAGAATCGGAAAGATCGTCGGTTCCTTTGCCGAAAAAAACCGCTTCGTTGTCCTGCATTTTTCCGTGCATGCCTGCGCCTTTTTCTTCCCGAATTTCAGTGAGCCCGGCAGGCGCGATTTCCGGCCAGTGCTTTAAAAGCGCTTTTGCTATGGGGTGCGAAGAATGGGTTTCCAGACTTCTGATCAGAGCGGCGGCCCGATCGCCGATTTGATTACTCACCCATTCCACACGGAAATTTCCATTAGTGATTGTGCCCGTTTTGTCAAAAATGATGGTGCCTCCCTGTGCGAATCGTTCCAGCGTGCTGCCTCCCTTGATGAGAATGCCATTTTTTGCCGCACGGCCAACCCCGGCTACGATGGCGGTGGGTGTGGCCTATCCCATTGCGCAAGGACAGGAGATTACAAGCACAGCCACCGCATTCATCAGGGCTTGCGTGAAAGAAGTTTGGAAAATAAAATAGGCGACGACCAAGGTGAGCAGTTAAATAACCAATACCACAGGAACAAAAATGGAACTCACCTTGTCTCCGAGTTTCTGAATTTGCGGCTGGTCTTTTCGTGCTTTTTTTACCAGATCAATGATCTTTTGCAGAGTCGAATCTCTGGATTCGTGCTGGGCTTCTATGCGCACATTTCCCGATACCAAGGTAGTACCGGAAAAAACATGGCTTCCTGCATCCTTTTTCACATGGGCACTTTCGCCGGTTATCGCAGATTCATCCACCAGGGCCGAACCGCTGAGGATGATGCCGTCGGTAGGCACATGGTCGTCTTCATTTACCTGAAGCTCGTCACCCGCTTTGATGTTTTTTGGATCGGTCCCGGATAGTTTTTCTTTGCCGTTGAGCCGCATCACGACGCGGGCGGTGGCTGTTTGCATTTTGCTGAGCTCTCCGAGACTTACAGCCGTTTGTGGAATGCTGTGGTGTTCCATCACATTGCCCAGTAGTACCAGTGCTATAATAGTGGCGGTGGTCTCGAAAAACATATAGTTGTGCATTTCAGGTGTGCCCCAAAACAGGATGGTACCAGCCAGGCTGTAAAAAAATACCGCTGAGGTTCCCATAAAGATCAGAACATCCATATTGGCACAGCCCGCTTTGATTGATCCCCATGCCGATTTCCCGAAATGGAGAAAGTCTAAAATATAAACAGGGAAACAAAGTCCTATTTGCCAAAGGGATCATTGATGAGCCAATCTTGCGGCACAAACATGTGCGTGAAAAGAGGAACCGTAAAAAGCAGTGCGAATAAAAATTTTTTCGCAATTTTGGCGAGCCCTTTTGGACTGGTGTCTCCGGCTGATTTTATGGTGTATATAAGCGATTCGAAGTTGTCGATGGCTTCCTACGCACTGCGGCCTTGAAGCATGGAAAAACTCACTTCACCAACTACGAAATTGGCGTATGCATCCTGAAAACAGGCGTTTTTGAGTGATTTGCTAATGCCCTGAGCATAAGCACTGCTGGTCATTTCTTCCACTTTGAGCGATATTTCCTGTTCTGCTATAAGCAAAGGTACGTGCAGAGGTCATTGTGAAAAAAATCGTCACAAATTTTTTACAATGAAAACAATATTAAATCAGCCGCGTTTAATAGCTTTGCACATAATATGCGAGCTTTAATCGCAGAATAAGAGTTTAATATGTCTGATCAGTTAGTCCATGTTCGCATTGATGTGAGTGGGAAGGTTTTTCTTAAGGATCCCCGCTCTTCCATTTTAGGAAAGCAAATTCTCGAAAGTGGTTTGCCGATGATCATCGAGCTGGGTATGGAGGGCTTTACGTTCAGGAAGCTCGCCCGGCATATTGGCACTACTGAAAGCGCCATTTACCGTTATTTTGAAAACAAACACAAGTTGCTGTTGTATTATGTTTCATGGTATTGGGGTTGGTTGGATTATAATCTCGCTTTTGGAACTGCCAACGTCGCACTTCCTGAAATCAAGCTTGAAACTGCAATACGAATATTGACCCGTAGTCTGCCTTCTATGCACAACGCCCCTTTTAATTTGACTCAATTGCAGGAAGTAGTTATTTCAGAATCTTCTAAAGCTTACCTGACCAAGGAAGTGGATGATGAAAACAGGGATGGCCTCTTTGTTCAGTTCAAAAACCTTTGTGCGCGCCTGAGTTTAATTATTCAGGAACTCGCCCCGGAATATCCTTATGCCCGGAG
>JBBSDD010000419.1:0-3351 GCA_038249755.1 Flavobacteriales bacterium
ACCGAGGAAGTGGATTGGAGAATCGAAAACTGCGTGTGGCAATGCAGGTGCGCAAAGGGCATATCCCCGAGGTCGCTGATATCGGCTTTTTTGGCACCCTTGAGATCGGTGACGGTCTCCGGGGCCAGGTCGTCTGGCCGGTCAAAATTGGCTGCAGCCAAAACAGGCGCTTCATAACGAATCGCCGAGCGGTCTTTTACCTCAGCCACTGGCGAGATACCCCGCTCTACCAGCGCGAAAAAACACCTGGCTGTGGCGTCCACATCATAGGCCGCGTCGTGGGCGTCGCCAAATCCTTTTCCAAATAATTTGTTGTGAAGTTCGGTGAGCGTGGGCCATTTGAAACCTCCACCCTTTCCACCAGGTATGGCGCAAAACTGGGTGGAAAGGTCTTTGGTATCCAGTCGTTTCATCGCAAATACCGGATAGGACTGATCGAGGCGGTGATTTTCCGAAGCCACCACATTCACATCAAATATGATGTTGTGTCCAACGGCATAAACTGCTTTCGCCTGATCGAGTTCAAATGCCGCCAGAACCTCTTTCAAGGGAAGGCCATCTGCCAGGGCGCGCTCGGTAGAAATGCCGTGAACTTTCGCCGCATTGTAAGGAATGGTGAAACCATTAGGACGCACAAGCATATTTTGGGCAGAAATCAGCCTTCCGTTTGCGTCGTGAACTTGCCATGCGAGTTGAACAAGCCGGGGCCAGTTTTCCTTGTCGGTAATGGGTGCTTTCCAATCGCGGGGAAGTCCGGTGGTCTCGGTATCAAAGATTAAAAACATAGTTGTCCTGGTTATTCGCGGACTGTAAATTTACAATTTTGAAGGGGCGAAACCGGAGGTGTTAATAAGAATTGAAAACTGGAGAAAGCAAATATTATACGGCCTTTCGGCAAAGGAAACGTTCCAGATAACATATGAAATCCGAAGTAATATTCGTACTCGGTTATGTATTGGCGGGATTTTTGGCATTCCCGGCAAAAATGATGACAAAACGGGTCTGCAAAGTTTGGGTCACTTCACCTTTCGTTTTAAGTTGTCCTGACGATTATCCCAGAAAGAAACGATTTCGATGCTGTCGTTTTTGATTTCATAAAACAGAAGAAAAATGTCAAAAGGGAAAACCCGGGTGATTTTATTTTGAGTTAGTCGGCCGATCAGCTCACTTTCTGATAATGTTGCAACAACATCTTCAACCTTATCAAGTAATTTCAAGCTGTATACTTCGGTGCCATTTTGTTTCACATAAAAATCGAGAATATTGGCCAATTCATATTTTGCGTGATTCGACCAAACTACGCTTTTAGCCATGATCGCATCTGAGAAATTACCTCGTTGTGTTCTGTGAATTCATCGTTGGCAATTTCTGCCCGACCTTTTTCGATGGAAATTTGTTGCGCCGGGGTAATTTCAAGCAACGCTTGTTCTGAAGAATCAAAAATAGTTTGTAACGCCTTCAAAAAATGAATATCCTTTGAATTCTTAATCCGCGAAATAAGATTTTTTTTAAGTTCAGCTGTGATGTCCATAGTCCCCCTTTGTTTGGTCTAATCCAAAAGTAAGCTTTTTTCAGTGACATCCGCTTCGCCGCATTTGCAATGCTGCGGCCGAATTCATCAATGATGTGCATCACATTGACTTCGCTCACCCCTCGCTCCGCAGCATTTGCAATGCTGCGGCCGAAAAATCTCATCTCATTTTCTCGTTGATTTTCAACTCTCAAAACCGTGTCGTTCCGAAGAAATCGTCCTCGTGTCGATATTCCGCAGCAATGCAACTTAGCGATGAAGGAGCGATCTCACCGCAGGTAAATACTTCGGAGCACGAAGATACGCAGCATTGCAAATGCTGCGAAACCAAAGAAGTTTACTATTTCTCGCGCTCCGAAGTAGTCCAAAGACGAATCTTAGAACCGTCCGCTCCTCCGCTCCGCGGCATTTGCAATGCTGCGGCCAAAAAATCTCATCTCATTTTCTCGTTGATTTTCAACTCTCAAAACCGTGTCGTTCCGAAGAAATCGTCCTCGTTTCGATATTCCGCAACAATGCAACTTAGCGCCGAAGGAGCGATCTCACCGCAAGTAAATGCTTCGGAGCACGGCAAAACGATCATCCTGAAAAACAAACGTATATCTTTTTGCTTTAGCTAAAATCCAGGAATTTAAACTTCCCGGCTTCCATTTTTACCTTACAGGTGTCGGAGGGAATTTTTTTCACCAGTTCGTCATCCACATGGGCCTTCCCCTTATTTATCTCAATGTTGAGATTCTTTACACGGATGGTTTCAAACTTTGGGTTTGTTTCTACCGCATCATTCCCATCGTATAGTGACTGCACATATTGAATCATCGCTTCACGATCTTCCGGTTTTACCATAACGAGATTAAAAAACCCATCACCGTGATCAGCTTTCGGGGCCAGGCGCAAACCCGGCCCCAGGGACTCAATATTCATCAATTCGACCATCAAAAATTTCCCGTGGATTTTTTTGTCATCCGCGTTTATGGTAGCCTTAAAAGATTTGAAATCCTTGAGAATTTTGATCAGTTTGCCCTGCGCACGTTTGATTTTTTCTTTGGCCGGTTCATCTTTCACCGGATGTTTCTGCATTTTGTGCATCAGCATAGGAAAGGCGCCAAAACCAAGGCTTTCGAGCATCATGGAATGGTCACCCAATCCGGAAACCTTTCCCGAATCATAATTCCGATATTTATCCAGATCGATATTGACTTTTACCCCATCGGCGATTCCAAGTGTTTTCGCAATATTGTTGGCTGTACCCAGAGGCACTACAGCGACCGGTACATGGATATGGGATTTATGATACTTTAAGAGAGTTTTGGCAAGTTTTCGCACTGTGCCGTCTCCGCCCGCCACGACCAAAACATCTGCACTTAGCAGTGAAAAATTCTTCCATCCATCCCCCTCGGTGGAGACGTAATCCACCTTAAAACCAGCGATTTCTACAAGCCGGATGAGTTCGTCTTTTTCTGTATAGCCATCGCCTGCGGTCGGATTGTGTACGATGAGTGCGTTTTTCATTGATGTGGATGAAATTAAATTTGTCAATACATTTATCAGGAAAATCAGCTGTCTTTGCAGAATCGCAAGACAGCAAAAATTAAAGTTATGAAAATACTTGTCACAAACGACGACGGAATATACAGCCCTGGCCTGAAATGCCTGGCAGAAGTGGCTGCGGCCTATGGTGAAGTGATTGTTATGGCGCCGGATGTGGAACAATCATCCATGGGTCAGGCCATCACTTCCGGCAGACCGATCACATTCAAAAAATCCCCCATACATTTCGATGGCCTCGAAGCTTATCGCGTAGCCGGTACACCTGCCGA
>JBBSDD010000420.1:0-3349 GCA_038249755.1 Flavobacteriales bacterium
AACATATAGTCGATATTAGAATAATCGTCAAACCAGTAATTGGCCGCAATACCCACACTAAACTCATCCATCAGAATTCTTTCATAACTGAGCTCCACAATCTCAAAAACGAAATAGGCGAGATTAATTTTGATTTCGTTGTTGCCGTCGTCGGTGATTTTTTCTTTTTCTTGGCTGAAAGCTGCCGTGGCGAAGAAAAGCGCGATGATTGTTGATGTAATTTGTTTCATTCGGTTTTAGATTTGATGGTGTAGGTTGTCTGTTTTCTGCAAAAGCGCGGAATTGTTAATAGAACATAAAAGGGAGGGATAAATTGTACTTGGTAAAATGACAGCCTTGGAGGAAGCCCTCAATGGCAAGGGGGAAAAGATGCAATTTCAGGTGACGGTGGTAGGTAGATTTTAAATCCCAAACCGACAGAAAAAGCAAAGGCGACCATCTGGCCGCCTTCACTTTTCATTTTAATCGAAATAATTATTTCAACCTAACCAACTTGCCATTTTGTGTTGGTTTGTCATCCAAATAAATCACGTAGGTCAGCACACCGCTTGGGATTTTATTTCCATCAATCTGAAAATTGGAAGTTCCTTCCCCAAATTTTTGGCTCCAAACCTGTCGGCCAATCAAATCATAGATTTCAATACGCACGTTATCGAATTCAATCTCATTGTCATTGATTACAAACTGAACGTAAGCATTGAATGGATTGGGTTGTACCGAAAACATATTTTCAGTTTTGTCAACTGAATTCAATTGCGCATTGCTTTTGCCTTCTTCTACAATTATTTCTTCGCCGTAACCTTCGAATGGAACGATGTAATTGTTGTAGGCCGCGCCCTGAGAAACATACAGGGCATTAAGTGCTGATGTATTGCCGAAATAGTCAAAAGTAGTCTGCTCAAAGTGTTCAGGAATATCCATAATCATCAGTCCCGAGTCAGGAACCACAGGCAATGGAGTACCGGCAAAATCAACGTGGTTGATATCGTTTGAATTTTCGATCCACTCCGCTTGACCAATTCCATTCTGATCAGCACTTGCTGACATATATCTTTGAACAGCGGCAGGGGAATATTCATTAAACAACGACTGAATTTCATCTGAACCAAAAAGACCTGTCGTATCAGACTGAATTACAGAAACAATCTCTGTCCAGAATTCATCTCTGAGTCGAAGGTTTAATTTCCATTCATTTTCAATTTCCGAAGAAGGCAAATCCAATGTTGCGAGTGATTCAGAAGATACATCGTCTGAACTTAAACCAGACATGCTATTTACCATACCATTCGACATGTCCTGAAGAGATGCGCTATTTGATTTTATAAGCGCGTTTAACACAGTCTTACTGATGCTTTCTCCGGCTTGTTCAATAAGCGCTGAAATATTGCTTTCACTTGCCTCTGCGAGTATCAGATCTAAAATCTCCCAAGTGTTTCCACCATCCAAATAATTTTCAGCCGAACCAATCATTTCGTCAAAACCTGCAGCCTGAGAAGAAATTGATTCGAAGCCAATGTCTCCCTGATTATTGCTTTTAATTGGATTGGGTATGGACGTTTTAACAATGGGACAGGCATTACGACTGTCAAATTGTGTTCCGCAATTAACTGGCTGCACATGTAGCGGCTCATTGGTAGGAATGCCTGTATACCGTAGAGGAACCAATCTTTGTTCCCAGGCAGTGGTAGGATTGTGATGGCGATATACGATCTGAAAATTGGGATTAACGCCAGCCGGATGTACGGCAAAATCATAGTGATTCTGGTAAGGTTGGGATATTGTACTGCTGTGGCTAAATAAATTAGAAGCCGGAGCTACAGGCGCGCAATCTCCCTGATCGTCACTGATTGTTCCCGTATTTACTGTAATATCGGCATAAAATATTGGTCTGTTAAAAGTATTACACTCATATCTTAACCCAATATCCTCATTGATTGGATTGGCATTCACGCCTTGAGAATATATACCATTGGTGATATCCGAAAAAGTGTTACGGTAAATTTTATTGGAAGTTGGCCCCGAACTTTGAATTACAATTCCAAAAGTCCACTTGAAACCTGTACTCAATCCTTGTTTAAAAGTATTGTTTTCAACAGTATATCCCGTGGAGGATGTCATCCATAATCCAAAACTATTGTCCACCCTTGGCACATTAAATGAGTTGTCAAGAATTTGTGGATTGATGAAATTACTGAGATTAACCCCATACTTATTCTCATTAAAAATGGCGTGATGGACAAAGGCGGTTCGGGTGGAGGATGTATTATATCCGTTAATTCCAAAAGTAAGGTTTTTAAATTCCGAACGGATTATAGTTCCTCCTGAGCAGTCCACGTTAGTGCTACCTGAACAAAACCAGCTATCCTGAACTCTGGAATCGGTCATATAAATCCCTGTACCTCTTTGATTCTGATTGAAAGAGCCTGGATTCTGGTTTTCGTACAGATTGCCAAATAAATACAAACCGCTCAACTTGCGGGCATACACAAAAGATTTCAAATTTTTCGGACTGAGGGATAAATAGTCGGAAGAGGTGAAAAAATGAGACTGGGTAACCCTGCTTAATGTATATTGCTCGGCACTGCCCGACAGTCTGATGTAAGGTTCAAAATGTATCCCCTCTACATTGTCTTTAAATCTGGAATTCTTCACAACAACTATTCCCCCGCCTTGGCTATCATCTGTAGGATGTCCGGCATAAATTGCGGTACGGGCGTATTCTATCATGCTATTTCCTTCCATCAAAATCTTGCCCTGTCGCGTATTACCGGAGGCCTGAGGATGACTTGAGGAACCCAGCACCTGAACCCCCAACCAATGTTGGCGAATACAGGCTGGATCAGGTGGAAATGGAGGATTTCCACAACTGTTAAATCCAAAAGGTTGGGCACAATCAAGATTGGCTGTAAACACAGTTCCGTTCTTCAATCTGAGAATCCCGCCATTCAGAGTGGATGTACCCGCTTCAATTACCACTTTAGCATTAGGGCCAAATTTAAAGACCATCCCATCGATAGTAATATCAGCCCCGGCTTTGATGCGTAATTCGTCTGTTATTTTTACTATTGCTCCGCTTCCATTGTTGATGGGATTTTGACCGGCAGACCATGTTTGTGTCAAAGTGGTTTGATAAGCGATGGCATCAGCGTTCCAGCGGGCACAGCATTCACATGTCTCAAAAAACATCTCATTGTAATCCTGAAAATCGATCTGACTTGGGATCACATGCAGCTTGTTTTTCTCACTTGGAATTTCTCCACTAAACAATGCATAATTTACATTATAATTGGTCAAAGGAACCGCATTGGGAGTCCAACCAGGTGAAACACCATCCGGATTAGATATACGG
>JBBSDD010000421.1:0-3343 GCA_038249755.1 Flavobacteriales bacterium
ATGTACGTAGGTGTATTTGTGCAAACCGGTTTTAGCGCCATGACGGTGATCGATAAGTTACACAGCATACCTGAATGCACAGTGGCAGATTTGGCGGCTGGTGTTTACAGCGTTTTTTGCAAATTGCGGTGCAGAGACACCATTCACGCCAAGGAAGTGATATTCGCCATTCAGGCTCTGCCCGGGGTGAAGGGCACGGAAACCATGATTATGCTCGAAGAAAGACTTAATGATAACAAAAGGCTTTTGAAAGCCATCATGACTGACATGCGTATGAAGATTTAGGCATCTCCACCGATCATGCCTTTTAACTCTTCCACACGGTTCAGTTCTGTCTGCAAATCGCGTTTTAATTTGGTCTCGCTTTCACGTGTGCGCTGACGATGGACATCAAATTCGCTCTGAAGAGTATCGTATTCGCGTTTGGTGTTCACTGTAACCCGATGTGCAGAATTATACCGGATATACAGCACAATGGCCACGATGAGCAAAGTGAAAATCAAGATCCAGGTCAATGCGACATACGTTGATTTCGTTAATGCAATTCCCAGGAAATCCATGTGTTCGATTTGATGGGTTTGATTATTGAGCTCACCATCTCTCTTTGCCAGCTGATCTTGAAGCGATGCAACTTCCGACTTCAACGCAGCCGTTTCTTGATCGTTATTCAGAACGGTGGCTCGGTCCAAAGCGAGCGAATCACGCACATTTTTCCAAAAAGCATCGAGTGTGGTCTCCTTGATTACTTTGAAATCCTGGTAGTTGTTCGAAGTACTTTTTATTTCATCAAACTGTCCTTTCAGAGAATTATCTGGCTTGGCCTCCTGCCCAAGGATGGAGCAAGTAGCAGCGAGAAAGAGGAATGCAAGACCGATTGTTTTCATATTCTTATATTTTCGCGTCTGGATAGTTATTCAACGAAATTGATTACAAAAATAAGGCACATTTAAATCTTAATGCAGTATTTGTAAAGCTTTTGTTCACACTCTCCAGGTCGATGACGTTTAAACGGCAAAGCAGTCCGCTTCAATGGGTAGATTGCCCGGTTCATCGCGATATTCACCAGAAAAGTTTTTATCCATCCAAAGTCTCATTGGTTTTATCTATCAATGATCATTTCAAACTGTTCGAAAATGCGTGTAGGTACATTAATTTTGTGGGCTCAACTTTCGGAAAGTCCAGTTGAAGCTGATCTAACGAATAAATACATTTATGAAAACCATTGTTCACCGCGCTCAATCCAGGGGATATGCCAATCATGGGTGGTTGGAGAGTCACCATTCATTCAGTTTTGCTGGATTTCACGATCCTGAACGCACCCATTATGGCCTGTTACGGGTACTCAATGACGACAAAGTTTCTGAGGGGAGGGGTTTTGGAACCCATCCGCATGAAAATATGGAAATCATCAGCATCCCATTGTCTGGCGATCTTCAGCACGAAGACAGCATGGGAACGAAAAGCGTGATTCGCCAGAACGACGTGCAGGTGATGTCGGCCGGTACAGGAATTTATCACAGCGAGTACAACAAAAATGCCGATCAGCCTGTTGCCTTTCTTCAGATTTGGATATTTCCAAAACTGAAAAATATTACTCCGCGTTACGACCAGAAGACTTATGACCCAACTTTGAGGAAAAATAAACTTCAGCGGATTGTTTCACCGATAGATGATGAGATGGATTCTGTGAAAATCAATCAGGATGCCTATTTGCATCGCCTGGACCTCGATACTGGAAAAAACATTACCTATCCGGTGCTCCGAAAAGGAAATGGTGTTTATGTTTTTGTACTGAATGGCAGCGCCACTTTGGCCGGTGAGGAATTGAATACACGCGATGCCATAGCCGTGAGTGGTGCTTTGGAATTCGAGATTTCTGCGATTACAGATTTGTCGTTGTTATTTATCGAAATACCCATGAATTAATGGAGATGAAAAAAGTTGTCACCACGCTTTATGCGCATGAAATGGACATGGGAGGAATTTCAGTCAGACAGGCTCTTCCTTACGGGAAAGTAGATCATATCGACCCGTTTTTGCTACTGCACCACGGAAGTTTCCCGGTTGAAAAAGGAGGAAATCCGCTTCATATGGGCGTAGGACCGCATCCGCACCGCGGCTTCGCGCCCCTGACCATTGTTCTCGGCGGTGAAATTCAACACCGCGATTCTCTGGGCAACAACAGTGTGATCGATGCCGGTGGCGTGCAGTGGGTGCATTCAGGACGTGGCATCATACACAGTGAAAGACCTTCGGCAAAACTCGCCAAAACCGGTGGGGCCATGGAAGTGATTCAACTGTGGATCAACATTCCGGCTTCCGCCAAAATGGATCCACCGGCGTACCTTTCCGCCAGGGCCGACCAATTGCCTGAAATTAGAGTTGGCGCAAAGTCAATGCTGTATCTCATCACTGGATCTTACCATGGTGAAACCGGGCCAATCAAATCAGCTTCAACCATGGTCATCGCCCGTGCAGAAGTAAAAGCTGGAGACCAGGTGGTTTTTGATTTCCCGAAAGGGCAAAATGCGGCTATTTACATCTCACGCGGGGAAGGCATGATTGGCGGATTTGGTTTAGCCACTTTTCACAATCTATACGCCTTGGGCGGGGAAGGAAATCAATTGTCATACGAGGCAGAAAGCGATAGCCAGCTAATTTTATTGACTGGGGAACCAATTGCGGAACCAATCGCCCATTATGGTCCGTTTGTGATGAATAATCAAGCGCAAATCATGGAAGCGCTCCGTGATTACCAAATGGGGAAAATGGGAATACTAATAGAAGAAGAATGAAAACAACAACACCAGTCGGTACAGAAATTCACAATTTGCTCGCAGATGCCCTGCGATGGCGTTATGCAGTCAAAAAGTTTGATGCCAATCAAAAAATAGGAGAGGAAGACTTATACGGTATTTTGCAGGCCACGCAACTTTCACCTTCCTCCATGGGCCTGCAACCCTATACTTTTAAGCATATCAAAGATGAAGTGCTCCGCGAAACACTCGCTGCCAATACGTCCAATCAAACCCAGATGCGCACCGCTTCTGATATTGTGGTGTTCGCTGCGAAAACCGCCATCACCGAAACGGAAGTCGACGAATTTGTAAGGCTTGGAGCAACTTTGCGCGGTTATTCTCCTGAAGCAATCGACAAGCGAATTAACATGATGAATGGTTTCATCGCGGGATTTAAAAACGATGCTCTCTTTCAATGGGCCACCAATCAGGCATATCTCGCAATGGGTCAGATGCTCACTTCTGCCGCCATTCTGCGCATCGATACCTGCCCCATGGAAGGAATTGATACCGCCGCCTTTGATAGGATTCTCGATATGAAATCA
>JBBSDD010000422.1:0-3313 GCA_038249755.1 Flavobacteriales bacterium
ACGGTTTCTTTGCCTTCGCTCTGGGTCTGGTTGTAAAAACTCACGTTTCCACCCGTCACAGGCGTGTTAAATTTCAGGCAGGCCTCTCCCATTCCTTCGATGGCCTGAACAAATTGCCAGTAAACTTCAGGATTGTATGGATTTCCAAAATTGAGACAATTGGTGATGGCCGATGGCTCCCCACCGGTGCAAACAATGTTTCGCGCAGCTTCAGCAACGGCGATGGCAGTACCCTTTTTGGGGTCAGCATGAACATAGCGCGCATTGCAATCAACTGTCATCGCGAGGGCACTTTTTACCCCTTTGATATTGGCCACACCGGCATCCGAGGGCTTGTTGGTGTTCATGTTCCGGGTGCCCACCATGGTGTCATACTGTTGGTAAACCCAACGTTTGGAGGCGATGTTTGGCTGGCCCAACAATTTCATACCCACTTCTGCCAGATTCCTGGGCATGGTGACTTGAGAAATTTCAAATTTTTTGTGCTCCGCAAAATAAGCCGGTTCTTTAAATGGTCGATCGTACACCGGAGCGCCGCCTCCGAGCACCAAATCCCAGGCGGGAACATCGGCCACGAGCTGACCCTGCATGTAATAATGCAGACGACCACCTTCAGTTACTTCGCCGATCTGCACGGCATTGAGATCCCATTTGTCAAAAATTTCCTCCACCACATGTTCCTGACCTTTGTGCACCACCACGAGCATACGCTCTTGTGATTCAGAAAGCAGAATTTCAAAGGGTTTCATATCTTTTTGGCGTGTCGGCACCTTGTCCAAATCGATGCGCATACCAAAACCTTTGGTGGCGCTCATTTCGCTTGTAGAGCAGGTGATTCCGGCAGCACCCATGTCCTGCATCCCAACAATGGCGTTGGTTTTTGCCAATTCCAGACTGGCTTCGAGCAGCAATTTTTCCTGAAAAGGATCACCCACCTGCACCGAAGGCAAATCCATCGCGGAGTCATCTGAAATATCTTTTGAGGCGAAGGATGCACCATTGATTCCATCTTTCCCAGTAGCAGAACCGACGATATAAACGGGGTTTCCCACACCGTAGGAAGTGGCCGAAATCATGTCTTTGGCATCCATGATGCCCACACTCATGGCATTCACGAGCGGATTGGTCTGGTAACTTTCATCAAAAAACACTTCACCCCCCAAAACCGGAATACCGAAAGCATTGCCGTAATCGCCGATTCCTTTTGTGACGCCGCGCAACAACCATTTCGTGTGCTCATTTTCGATGGAGCCGAAGCGCAGGGAATTGAGCTGAGCAATGGGCCGCGCGCCCATGGTGAAAATATCCCTGTTGATACCTCCTACGCCTGTGGCAGCGCCCTGATACGGCTCTATCGCCGAAGGGTGATTGTGCGATTCTATTTTAAAGGCGCAGGCCAATCCATCGCCAATGTCTACGAGTCCTGCGTTTTCCTGGCCAGCTTCTACGAGAAGGTGAGGCCCCTTTCGGGGAAGTGTTTTCAGGTATTTTATGGAATTTTTGTACGAACAGTGCTCCGACCACATGATGGAGAAAATACTGAGCTCGGTAAAATTGGGCGTTCGACCGAGAACTTCTTTGATTTTCTCAAATTCTTCGGGCAGCAGGCCTAAATCTTTTGCCTGCGCAATTGTCGCTAAATCTTCTATAATCGTTTCCATGAACTGGTTTTTGAGGTCGGTATTGCTGGCGCAAAAGTACGTAAATTATTGGGTCGACTGGTCTGGCAGTGGCCTTGACAAACCCCAGAAAGCACATTTCACCAATCCCACAATTCCGATTAATTTAGACCCAAAAATCGCCTTGGAAATTTTACTGTCCGCCATCTACGCCGCATTGTTTGTGTTCATCATCGTCAAGGTTCGATTTTTTCACATTTCGGGTATCCGTAGACAGTACATGGCCGGGGCTTTTTTGCTCAAAGTTTTATTTGGCGTGGCCCTTTCGTTGATTTACGCCGACTATTATACAGACCGCAAAACCGGTGATACCTATAAATTCTTTGATGATGCCAAAGCCATACACGACAGCCGGGAAAAAGGGAGTGCGGTATATGTCAAGGTGCTCACCGGTTTTGGGCTGGAAAATGATTCGGTGGCCCTGGAATATTATCAGCAGACCATGCATCTCGACAGGAAATATCAGGTCGGATTTGTCAATGACAATGCCACCGTGGTGCGGCTAAATGCCGTGTTGATGTGGTTGTCTTTCGGCTACTATCAGATTCACACCATATTCTGGTGTTTCCTTTCTTTTATCGGACTTACGGGGATTTTGAAAATTCTGGTGAAATATTTTCCGCGAAAAAAAACAGCCATGTTTTTTTCCGTAATCCTGCTGCCCACGGTGCTTTTTTGGGGGTCGGGCGTTTTAAAAGAACCTATTTTTCTCCTTGGTCTCGGACTGTTCTTGCTGGGATTCTTTCAGTATATATATGGTCATTGGTCATGGAAAGATATCGTCGCCCTGCTTATTGGATTGCTTTTGCTCATCATGGCAAAAGGGTACGTCCTCTGGTGCATTCTGCCGGCCTGTGCCGGTTTGCTTTTGGCAAAATTCACCGGTGGTCGCAGGTTTTGGCTTTGGTTCGGCCTGCCTCATTTTTTGGGACTTCTGTTTCTGTTTATCCTTCCGGAAATAGATCCAAATCTGAACGTAGCCGACTATATGCGGCAAAAACAAGAAGCTTTTTACAATGTGGGCGCGAGTAGCGATGCGGGCTCCATGCTGGAAGTAGCTCCCATTGATGGCCCTCTGGCAGTTGTCACCGGCGCACCCGAAGCCATGATGAATACATACTTGCGCCCCTGGCCATGGGAATGGAACAAAATCTTGTACATACCCGCGGCCATCGAAAACCTTATGTTGCTGATTTGTTTGCTTGTCATGCTCTGGAATTTCAGAAGACCATATGGGCTGGAGATTCCGATCTTTGCATTTTGCATCAGTTTCGTGCTCATTTTGGGTATACTCGCAGGAGAAGTCGTGCCGATACTTGGAGCGCTGGTACGGTATAAATTGCCATCGTTGATATTTCTCTTCGTGGCCATATTCATTTGCACGGACCATATTATGCTGCAACGCCGGTTGCCATTCATTCGGCGTATTATTCGAAAATTATGAAAAAAACCATATTGATTAACGGAGCCACAGCAGGTTTCGGAGAAGCCATAGCCCGGGATTGCGCAAAGCAGGGGCATCGCATCATCATCACAGGCCGACGAAAAGAACGCCTGGAAAAACTGAAGGCGGAAATTGAAAAAACCGAAAATTCCGGAGTTCATATCCTCCCTTTTGATGTGCGCGATCAGTC
>JBBSDD010000423.1:0-3304 GCA_038249755.1 Flavobacteriales bacterium
GTGATTGAAAACAAACAAAAAGGTCTGACCAACAAATGGAAAGCTGGTTATAATGCAGTGGTAGACACCTATTTGGGAGAAATCCCTGGGGAATTCGAGTACCAGGGCAAAAAATACACCCCACAAACTTATGCCGAAGAGCTCGGATTGAATATGGACGATTATATTTCCATCACCAGTTATACCCACCACCCTTTTTACGGAAAGTTTATGTTGGAAATTCCGGACAACTGGTTGCATGTGGAAAGTTACAACCTGCCGCTCGACGAACTTATGAAGGTCATGGAAGGCGCCCTTCTCAGCGGCCATACCTTTGCCTGGGGTGCCGATGTTTCTGAAAAGGGTTTCGCCTTCCGCGAAGGCCTCGCCCTCCTGCCCGAAGACGAATCGACCATCAAAACCAAAGGTCAGGACGCGGCACAATTCAACGATGCGGGCGCTGAGAAAATCAGCAACGCTTTTCAGGAACCCGTGCAGCAAAAGCAGGTCGATCAGGATCTGCGACAAGTCCAATTTGACAACTGGCAAACCACGGATGATCATGGCATGCAGGTCACCGGGATGGTGAAAGACCAGAACGGAGATAAATATTACATGGTAAAAAATTCCTGGGGCACAGAACACAACGGCCTTGGAGGATACTTCTTTGCAAGCGAAGCTTATGTGCGTTTAAAAACAATGAACATTTATGTACATAAGGAGGCCCTTCCGAAAGACATTGCCAAAAAACTGAATCTCTGATAACAAAGGGGCAGACTAAAAAATCCATCAGATCTTCATCCAAATGAAGAAAACTGGTGGATTTTTCTCTTCCCAATAAATCTGAAAATCATCACCGCACATCGCAGGTAATGAATTACAAGCCCGCAACTTTTGTCTATTTTTGCCGGGCGTGAAATTACTGAGCAAATTTCTGATCGGGTTGGTGAAAATGTACCAGTGGATATTGTCGCCCTTGTTGGGCAGCAATTGCAGACATTCCCCTACCTGCTCGGCGTATACCATTGAAGCAATCAAAGAATGGGGCGCTGCCAAAGGAATCTGGCTCGGGATGAAACGCATCTCAAAATGTCATCCATGGGGCACACAGGGCTACGATCCTGTCCCAAAAAAAACAATTAAAATTCAATGAACAGTTTATTAAAAATTTTGATGCTTTCAGTTATTGGAGCGAGCCTGATCGCTTGCGGAAGCCGGGGAGAAAACCGAAAATTGCAGGAAGCCGCTGCGGTGCATACTGATTTTATGACGAAGTACGACTCTATATACCGCTCGTTGGAAGCCGAACAAATCAGGGTGAACGTATTACTGGAAACGACCCAAACTTCAAATCCGAAGTTTCCGGCTTATCAATCCATGCAACGGAGCATTGAAAAAGGATTTAACCTGCTCAGTTCATGGGAAACGAATGTGGCAACTGTGCCTGGGATGGCGCATGATCACGACAGCCACGCTCCACATACACATGATCCTGCAAAGGAAGCGATCATAAAAGGCATGAGCGATCAGGAAATATACGATCTTCAGATAGCGTATAAAACAAGACTGGAAGAAGTGACAAAAGAGATCAACAACCTGCTCGAAACCATTAAAATGTACGATCTAAGTGCACAATAGACCCCGTAGAAACAGAAAATCTGCTGCACTTCGTTCTTTGGTGCGCGAAACACGGCTCGAAGTATCCCAATTGATCTATCCGCTTTTTTTGCTTGAAGCGAAAAAAGCAAACAATCCCATTCTGAGTTTGCCTGGACAATCACAATTGGGACTGGAGGATCTCCTGCAAGAGGTAGAAACTTCCATGAATCTGGGCATAGAAAGTTTTGTGCTTTTCCCGGCAGTGGAAAACAAACACAAAGACAAAACCGCAACATATAGCTATGCAGCGGACAATTTCTATTTGAAAACCATTCGCGAGGTGAAGAAACGCTTTCCGGAATGTGTGTTGATGAGCGACGTGGCCATGGATCCATATAGTTCGGATGGCCATGATGGTTATGTAGACAACAACGGCAAGATCGACAATGATCGGACGCTTCCTATTCTGGCAAAAATGGCCCTGGCCCAGGCCGAAGCTGGCATCGATATTCTTGGGCCCTCCGATATGATGGATGGCCGGGTTGGGTATTTGCGTGAAGCGCTTGACGAAAAAGATTTCACGGGGGTATCCATTATGTCCTACACGGCAAAATATGCCAGTGCCTTTTATGGCCCGTTTCGCGATGCGCTCGACTCCGCTCCAAAGGGCGGAGATAAGAAAACGTATCAGATGGATTTCTCCAACAAAAGGGAGGCTTTGCGCGAAGCCATGCTCGACGAGGACGAAGGGGCAGATATGCTGATGGTAAAACCCGCGCTCTGTTACCTCGATATCATCAGCGATTTGAAAACTTTCAGCCACCTGCCCATAGCCGCTTACAATGTAAGCGGGGAATACGCCATGGTGAAGGCAGCTGGGTCAAAAGGATGGATAAATGAGACCGCGGCCATGGAAGAAATGTTACTTTCAATCAGAAGAGCAGGCGCCGACATCATTTTAACTTACTTTGCAAAAGACTTTGCCAGTTTGAAAAAATAGATTCATGCTTACCATCGACATCCACACCCACATCCTTCCGGAAAACATTCCCAATTTCAAGGATCGGTTTGGATACGGCGGATTTATCCATCTGGAGCACCACAAGCCGTGTTGTGCAAGGATGATGATGGACAATAAATTTTTCAGGGAAATTGAAGACAATTGTTGGGATGCAACCACGCGCATGCGCGAGTGCGATCAGCATCAGGTCTCGGTTCAGGTGCTCAGCACTGTTCCTGTTATGTTCAACTATTGGGCAAAACCCGAACACTGCCTGGAAGTATGCCATTTTTTAAATGACCACATTGCGGGAATTGTTCAGCGATACCCGAAAAGATTTGTGGGAATGGGCACCCTTCCTATGCAAGATCCTGATCTGGCTATCGCCGAATTAGCGCGTTGCAAATCCATTGGCTTAGCCGGCGTGGAAATCGGTTCTCATGTGAACGAATGGAACCTGAATGACCCCAATGTGCTCCCGGTTTTCGAAGCCTGTCAGGATTTGGATATGAGCATCTTCATACATCCATGGGATATGATGGGCACCAAAAAAATGGAGAAATATTGGCTTCCATGGCTGGTGGGCATGCCTGCGGAAACTTCTCTGGCTATTTGTTCGATGATCTTTGGGGGTGTTTTTGAAAAGTTCCCGAGACTTCGGGTCGCATTTGCGCACGGAGGTGGCTCTTTTCCGGCAACCATCGGGCGGATCGAACACGGTTTTAA
>JBBSDD010000424.1:0-3297 GCA_038249755.1 Flavobacteriales bacterium
AAAATAAAATAAAAAAGAGTTTTTAAGTCTAAAAATCCCGCCTGCGGCAGGAAGATGCTTACCTTCCTGCCGCAGGCGGTTATGAACCAAGCACTAAAAACCCTGCCTGCTGGCATGCCTGACTGCTGTCCGGGCGGGCGGTTAAGGCATCAATTGCAATGTTGATTTCTGGGAAGTAATGGTATATTTGGGGGCGTGACCTATTGCCGACAGGAAGAGATATATACGCCATGTTATGTGGTGTATACCGCCATATGGGCGTGTATACCACATAGCGGAAGAGGGAAGTTGGTATGCACAGATGTTACCTGCTATGCAAAACGACGGTATAAAGCAACGGAAATATGACGCTTTACAACTGAAAATCCCACTTGGGTAACAGAATTGATACAAGGATGGAAAGAGTGAAAAACCCATTAAGCTTATATCAGAAAATATTTGCTATATTTCGTAAATTTGGAAAACAGTAAGAAAGTCAAATATGAAATCCACAGATATGAATACAGCATTGATGGATAACTACTATTCACTATTGAAAAACCTAAGCCACGACAATAAATTGGAGCTTATTGTCCGACTTTCAAAATCGATGAAAAGTTCAAAAAAAGCAAAAAAAGAAATTTCGCTTAGTTATCGTTAAGAAATAAGTAGTACATTTACATCAAAATAAATTTGATGGAAACAGATATAGCGCTCCGGATTAAATATGAAAAACTTTTGCCGAATTTAGATGAGCATACTGCCCGCTTGTATTTGGCAAGTGAGGCAGAGAGTTTAGGTAGAGGTGGGAAGCAAAGAGTTTCCCGGCTTGCAAAAGTCAGCAGGGTACGTATAGATAGGGGAATCAAGGAGCTGAACAACCAATTCTTATTGGGGGAAAATGAAAACGAACAGCGGGTCAGAAAAGCTGGTGGGGGCAGAAAGAAGTTAAGGGAAATCAATTCAGATTTGGTAGAGACACTAGAGTCCATAGTTTCCCCGCATACAATGGGTGACCCTATGAAAGTTTTGTTGTGGACAAATAAAAGCCTCCGCAATATTGCAAAAGCCTTGAAAGGCAAGGGGTTTGAAATAAGTTATGTGACTGTCGGTGATATTCTCAAATCACTGGGATTCAGCTTACAGGTCAATAAAAAGACCGAAGAGGGTGGCAAAGATCCAGACAGAAATAATCAGTTTGAATATATAAATGAAACATCCCTATCATTTATCGAAGACAATCAGCCGGTAATTTCAGTTGATTGTAAAAAAAAGGAATTGATTGGGAATTTCAAGAATTCTGGTTCAGAATGGTTTCCAGAAGGAGAATCACCCAAAGTGAAGGTATATGATTTTATTGATAAAGAGTTGGGCAAGGCCGTGCCTTACGGTGTGTATGATGTTGCAAAAAATGATGGCTGGGTAAGTGTGGGAATTAGTAAAGACACGGCAGCTTTTGCAGTGAATAGTATCAGGAATTGGTGGCAGGAAATGGGCAAAGAAAAATATCCGTTTGCTACTAAAGTTTTAATAACCGCAGATGGAGGAGGAAGTAATAGCTCAAGAAGTAGGCTGTGGAAGAGGGAATTACAGATTTTGGCGAACGAATTTAAAATGGAAATACACATTTGCCACTTTCCCCCTGGCACAAGCAAGTGGAATAAGATTGAACATAGAATGTTTTCTCATATTACAAAAAATTGGAGGGCAAGACCGCTATTGAGCTTGGAGATCATAGTGAATTTAATAGCCAATACTACGACTTCAAAAGGCTTGACAATAAATGCAAGAGCAGATGAAAATCAGTATGAAAAAGGGATTAAGATAACAGATGAAGAATTGAGAGAAATAAACCTGACTAACAAAGATTTTAAAGGAAATTGGAATTACAAAATTACACCCAAAACGTAATTGTTATTTTTTAACAGATACTTAGTTCACTTTACGGGTCTTGGATTTCGGAACAATCGGCTGACGAACTCATTACCGAATTGAAAAATGCAAGAAATTTTAACCGTCAAAGAGAAGATTTGTGAAAAAATTTCTTCTTGATACCAATATTTGCATCTATTTCCTCAAAGGACAATTTGATCTGCACAAGAAAATCAAAGAAATTGGAGAAGAAAATTGTTTTTTGTCCGAAATGTATTCCAATGGGCCCTTATCTATCTTTTACGTTTTATAAATTGCGGTGTACATTGTGTGGACTATTTGCGCTTCTTTGCGAAGTGATAATCACAATTAAATCCATGATCACCCCAGCCACCACCACCGATGCAGAAGCCCTCAGCTCACTCGTGAACTCCGCCTACCGCGGTGAATCATCCCGTGTCGGATGGACCACCGAAGCCGACCTGCTCGACGGAACCCGCACCGACGCTGCGGCCATCGCGGCAGCCATCACCACCCCAGGCACCACCATTTTGAAACACACCGAAAATGAAGAGATCACAGGATGCGTGGAGTTGGTACGCAACGGAGATTCCATGTATCTCGGCATGCTCACCGTAAAACCGGGACTACAGGGTGCAGGCCTCGGCAAAACCATTCTCCTCGCCGCAGAGGCCTTCGCACACGCGAAAGGTTGCACAACCATCCATATGACCGTGATAAGCCTTCGCGCCGAACTGATCGCCTGGTATCTGCGGCAGGGCTACCACCTCACCGGCCAGAAAAAACCATTTGCCTTCAATGATCCCCGCTTCGGGCTACCCAAACGCCCGCTCGAATTCGAAGTTTTGGAAAAAAACCTGGCGAAGATTAATATCAAACGGTAACTGTTTTTTTTGACTTTGAAAGACTGTTCGATGTATTGCATTTTTTTGTCTACTTTGCTGCGATTAACGAAAATTTTACGGAAGTAAACCGTTCAAACCGGTTTGCACCAAACCCCATACATTGCCGGCATATGAAAGGATTGATCCTTACTTTGCAAAGCAGCTTCGGAGGCCGCATGCTATTTACAGTAGCCGTTTCGTGCGCCTTGCTGATTTTTGCAAGTTATTTTAGTACCCAGGTCAATTCAGCCATTCGAGCCTACGTGCACGCCGAGTCGGAGTACAGCAAAGGGCAAAAGGATGCCACAGTAATGCTCACTTTTTACGTGCTTACCGGAAATGAAACGTATTATAATGGTTTTGAAAAATCTATTAAAATTCCCCTCGGTGATGGCCACGCCCGTCGTGCCTTGCAGTCTGATGCCCCCGATGAGGTTGTGCGTGAGGCTTTCCTTGCGGGAAACAACCATCCTTATGACATAGAGCTGATGATATGGCTCTTTCGTTGGTTTAACAATGTAGGCCCCGTAAAGGAATCAAT
>JBBSDD010000425.1:0-3287 GCA_038249755.1 Flavobacteriales bacterium
AACAGCGGATATCCGCGGTAAAGCATAATGAACAAGGCTGCGCGGCAGGCCCGGGGTGATAATTTTCTGTCCGGATTTTCATCTTTTCCAAAAAGAATGGCATCAAATCCGGCGACATTGCTGGCTTCGATCTGGAGAAGGCTGTTGCTGTAAGCTTTTCGGTAAGCCTGCCAGAAGGGATGGTTTTCAGGGGAATCAATCTGGGCATTGGGCCACACCTCAGCGAGTTCAAAATAAGGCATGCGCTCCAGCCACGCATTGAGCAGTGTCAACAAGGAAGTGCCTGACTCCACGGATTTCACACTTTCTTTGTCTTCTGGTCGCAAAGCCGAGGTATAATGTTCTTTGCCGTGCCTGGCTTCGAAAGTCAAACCGAGTTTGGCTTCCAATTCTTTCCATTGTACACTTTGAAAACCGCTGGCTGGACGCAACAAATCTCTGAAATCGAGGAAATCGAGTGACGTCATCGTCTCCATGATACTAATCTGTTCCACCAGAAGCCGCAGAATTGTATTGATCCTGTTTACGCGGTGCACCACAACTTGCAATGTCGGATCATTGTCGTTCACCCGTGGTGAAGCCAATAGTTTGATGACCGAATCAAGTTCGTAAATGATCTGTTTAAACCAAAGCTCGTAAGCCTGATGGGTGATGATAAAAAGCATCTCATCATGGGCTTCGATGCCCAGACGATCACTCTCAGGTTCCTGCGCATGCAGGATTTTATTCAGTTGAAGATAATCCTTGTAATAAACCTCAGCATGTTCCATTTTCGACCGGAAATATGGGCGCAAAGATAGCCAATTGAATATGGAAAGCAGTTACGGTTTTGCGGTATATCGGCCTACTTCTGTTTGGTAAGATGTGTTACGCAATTCGAAAGTAATGATCTCTCTTTTCATAAAAACGGCATTCCAATATCCGCTGTACCAGATTTTTGCGGGAAGCAACCAACCATTCAACTGTTTATTTTCCACTTTCATACTGATATCAAAGTCAAAAACCAATGTCTTGTGTGCCAGCCTGTATTCTCTCGCCAAAACTTCTTTGGTATCTGTATCAAAATACGATGTGAGATCCTGAATGACCACGTCTTTTTCCATTCCCTCCTTCACCACGCACGAAAATGCAATGCACGCTTTCCCTTCGCGGTTGGCCATAAATATATTGTAATCATAATAGGGAACCATATAGTCTTCAAATATGGCCATTTTGTCCCCGATGAAAGGCACATTTTCAATTTCTGCACCCGGATTGAACATCATCCGTTTCAATTGTGCTTTGTGTTTTTCGATTTTTGATCCGCCCACCAGTTCCTGCTCACGTTTGTCGATCACATTATTCGCTTTTTGTTCCCCTTCCGGGAAAAATATCTCATCGTACATTTCAGCAGTGAGGTACTTCCATTCCCCTTTTCGGTTTTTGATATTCCCGTTGGTTTTTTCAAAGGTTATTTCGACGTTCATCTTCTCGTCGTCAGAAAGATGCTGCACGGCCCTGCGCTGGAGCGTGCCTTTTTCGCTTTCATCCTTGTTAAATACAGCCACAGCTCCTGTCATTTCATGCGGGAAATAAAGCAAATTCAGGAAAGCCTGATAAAAAGTCGTGTCGTCTTTCACCTGATTCACAAATTCCTCCACGCTAAAATCATCAATACCAGCGCTCACCACGAATTCATCGAGTTTTACCACTTTCACCACTTCCGTTTGCGCCGGGAGAAGCGCAGCAGAAAATAAACAAATCGCAGTGATAAAAACATTTCTGATGTTATTCATAGACGTATAACGAATGAAGTGCACGCAGTGTTTTAACGATTTCTGCTCAGTTCTATTGCAGAATTCAGACAATGGAGCACCTTCCGTATTAAAGCAAAAGACCGCAAATGCGGCCTTTTGCAATGACAATAAAACCTGTAAGCCGGATCCTGTACCCCACCCGAAGGCAAGGCTTCCATCATTTATCTGGCCCTGTCGTCACCGACAGGATCTAGCGACCTACCCTCCCGAATCGGGCGTGCAGCCCTCAAGCTCGGGTATACGTGGTCTTTCAGCCCGCGAGGTTTACCCCTTTTCCCGGTTGCCCGGAAAAACTGTGGGCTCTTACCCCACTCTTTTCACCCTTACCTCATCAATAGTGACGCGGCGGTATATGTCTCTGTGGCACTTTCTGTACTTCTTGCGAAGCCCTTCCCGTTAGGAAGCGTGGTGCACTGTGCTGTCCGGACTTTCCTCTCCTGCGCTTAAGCGCAACAGCGATGGAACGGTTTCAAAACAAAGGTAAGCCAAATATCGATTTTACACCTTCAACTCATTCATTGCCCATGCGCGCATTCAGCATGTAGCTGGCAAACAGACCAGCTCCAGCCATAAAGAAAATACAGGCCGGATATACAGCTTCCTGGCCCGTTGCGTTAAACAGGGCTATGGCCGCTGCAATTCCAAGGCCTATGCCCATACATGTAAGTGCGATGTTCAGCACAATAAATCTTCGGGTTTTGCCCGGAGCACCGCCTGAATGAAAGATGCTGGCGTCAGCTCCTTTGTCTATAAGCGCCATACGCTCTCTATGTCGGGAAGTGACAAAAAGATATACCACTCCGAAAATACAACTGAAAACCATCAGGGGTATTAATATTTCTTCTGCATTCATGTTTGTTTAAGTTTTAAATTCACCAGATTGACGAGCCATGAAAGTGGCACGTTACAGATTTTCAAAAAGTTTTTTCATCAAAGTCGTAACGTAAGAGAATCGAAGGTCGTCAATAACCAAAATGGATCGCGGTGCCGACAAAGACTTGATCAATGGAATTCTGAAAAAGGATGACCAGGCCATATTGCGTTTCGTTCAAACGCATAAGGATCAGGTATACTGGCAGGCCCACCGCATGCTGAGAAGTTCGCAGGATGCAGAAGAAGCATGTCAGGACGTATTCATGAAAGCGCTGGGAAGAATGGCGAAGTTTGAAGGTCGGTGCAGTTTGTCAACATGGCTCTATAAAATTACTTACACCACCTGTCTGGATGTTATTAAATTGCGCAAGAAAACAGCCGGTGAAGAAGAAATTGATCAAGCTTCGGTGCCTGAATGGTCGGAGATAGAAAGTAGTTTGGGACTGCTTGAAATGAATGAGCAGCGCGAAATCATAGACCGTTGCCTTGCCATGCTTAATGAAACCGATTACTTACTTTTAGAATTATTTCATCTCAAGGAAATGGCAATTACCGAAATAGCTGTAATTACTGAAATGACTGACGGAGCCATCTGGGTATGGATGATGAGAGCCCGCA
>JBBSDD010000426.1:0-3280 GCA_038249755.1 Flavobacteriales bacterium
CAAAGACCAATGAGTCCAATAGCGAAAAAAACCAGGTAATGTCCCAGGGAGAAATATTGAAAAATCCATCTCTCCACGATAATTTTCCCCACTTGAATTATTTCTTCAACACTTTTAGCCGGCATTAATTCAGCCAAAAAAATCGATCCATATTGATCACGTAAATTGGCATTGTGATATGCGAAGCCAAAGAGAAGACCAGCAGATATGAGGAAGATAGGTATTTTGGATTTGATCGATGTTCGGATGATGAAATATCGAAGTAATTCCAGTCCCCAAACAGCCAAATAAGGTATTAAAAAAGTGGTTCTGGCAAGGGCTGCGAAACATATGAATGCAATGGCTATAGAGAAATGACTGTTTTCATTTGTCTTTAAATATTTCACATAGAAATACGTCCCAATAATGGCATTGGACAGAGATGGAATGCTTGGTAGAAATCCCGCCTGATAATAAACAAAAACCGGAGATGTGGCTGCAAATATTGTGACGAACCAGGACTTATAAGAATTGGTTGTGACATCAAATGTTAGTTTAAATAAAAAAAACAAGCCTGCCATGCTATAAAGAAGGATGTAAAGCCGAAATATCCAGGGATCCGTAACTCCCGACAATTTCATGAAAATTGCCGGGATATAATCATGAATAGGAAAATCAACAGCAACAATACTTTCGTCAAATGCGGAAGACCATCCATCCGGGAATTGTTTATTGAAGACAAAAGTTTCTGGTGAAAAGAAATTGAGTCCATTGTTTACAAATCCCAATGCAAGGGCAAACCGGTCTGATTGGGCCCATGCATGCGTGAATGATGGAAAATCATTGAGTCCTTCGAGATGAAAAAACAAACCAATAGCCAGAATTGAGACAATAGCCAAAAGAGACTGAGGATTTTTCATTTGAACAAAAATGTCAATACCAATGTGCAATTTCACTCTTTGTTGGGCGGAGCAATTGCCTCAAATATATTCGAATTTAATTATCTTTCACTTCAAATATTGAATTGCTTTCCCTTCATGACCTTCATGTTAAAAACCCTTGCTGCAAAGCAGCGACATCAGCTAGTGGATCAGGCTAATTTTAAGATCCCCGGGATGGCTGGGCCCGGAGTTCTTATCATTCCGTAATAGGTTTATTCCAAATCTTAATTTGATCATCCACGGCAACACCAGATAGAACTTCGATAAAAATTCCGTCGGAGAGGCCTGTTTGGATGGCGCGGCGCTCGTATCCAGTCCCGTTTTTCACTTCCACGAAAGTGGCCGTATCACCTTCATATTGAATAAGCCCTTCATTGATGGCCAGCACACTGTCGCGCCGCGCGAGCACCACGTCGGCATTGGCGGAATAGCCTGCACGGATAAACTGATTATCGAGGAGATCGACCGCTGCTTTGATTTCAAACTGGATGGCGCCATTTTCTTCAATTCCTTTCGGAGAAATATATTCGAGGATGGCTTTAAATGATTCGTTTTCGATGGCCCCGATGGTTAAAATCAATTCCATTCCTTCGCGAATTTTGCCCACTTCCGACTCGTCGACATTTCCGATAAAAATCAAATCCGTCATATCTGCAATGGTGGCGATGGAAGTGCCTTCATTGAAATTATTGACTTCGATGACCGAATTTCCGACTTCGATGGGCACTGCGAGCACCATACCAGAAATCGTACTTCGCACGAGTGTATTTGCCGCAGAGCTGTTCTTTTTGGAAACCCCATCGCGTATGATTTTCAGATTGTCTTCGGCGGCGCTCATCTCAGATTTCGCATTGCGACGGGCGAGATCAAAAGGCTGATAATCTGCGTATGAGATCACGCCCTTATCGAAAAGTCCTTTGTTGCGGTCAAAATCGAGTTTGGCATCGTCCATGGCTATTTCGGCGCGTTCGAGACGGTTTTCGGCATTGTTGAGCGTTACCATATCGGGAATTACCTTCACACGGGCGAGCAGGTCTCCTTCTTTGACGAGTTGACCCGGTTCGATGTAGAGTTGATCCACGATTCCGGATACGACGGGTTTGATCTCAATTTCTTTTCGCGGCAATACAGAACCAGTAGCGACTGTCTTCTGAATGATGTCGGTATAAACACCAGTTTCGGTATTGAAAGTCACTGGTTTTTCCTGCGATTTGCCGTAAAGGTAAATCAGCGTCCAGATGAGCAAACCGGTAATTGCGATGGCAAAAAAGATGAAAATGGCTCTTTTCATGGGGTTATATTGGGTGAGGTTTTATACAATCATTCGTCTCTGAGGGCTTCCACAGGACTGATGCGCACAGCGCGAATGGCTGGCATCAATCCGGCAAAGGCACCGGAAACTATTAAAATAATTAAAGCAGAAAAAACAATGGAAAAGTCTACACTGGGATTTTTAAAATTACCGGTCTCGGTGCCTGCCATCATGGCATTAATGCCTTCCAAAAGCCACACCCCCAAGATCACCCCAACGAATCCGGCAATGGCAGAAAGAAACAATGACTCAAGCATAATCTGAGATACAATATTGTACGGTGTGGCGCCGAGTGCTTTGCGCACGCCGATTTCTTTTGTTCTTTCTTTGATAATGACCAGCATGATGTTGCTTACACCAATAATTCCCGCGAGCAAAGTGAGCACACCGACAAACCAGGACAATACGCGTATGCCGCTAAAAACACTGTTCATTTCTGTAAATGATTTCTCCGCATTCCAGTGTCCAAAAGCCCTTTCGTCATCCGGATGAATTTTGTGACGCACCTTCAGTTTATCGACTATTTTCTTTTCCATTTCAGAGACCGGAACATTCTCCTTGCTCACGATGCTCATCCAACCTACGACATCACCGAAGTTAAAGGCTTTCTGAAAAGTAGTGAAGGGAACAAAAATATTCTTGGTTTCTTCTTCCGCTGCCTCTCCGGTGAGGGTTGTTTTGTAAATGCCCACAACCATAAAATTAACACCTTGAATTTTGATATAGGTACCGATGGCTTCCTCCCCTTTATCATACAATTCCCGGTATACGCGCGTGCCGATCACGCACACTTTTCGGTTGTTTTCAAGGTCGCTCCAGTTCAGAAACCGACCTTCGTCGATCGGTCTGGGTTGAATACGAATAAAATCCGGTGTATCGCCAAAGATTGAAAAAACGCCGGTTTTGATGCCGCGCGTCACATTGTTGCTACCGCGGTAACCACCCAAAGCATTGCGGGGTGAAAGAATTTCGATCTCGGGAACATTGGCCATCAGGTATTCCACATCGCTGCTCCTCATCTCAAATTCACGGCCTTGCTTGAAGCCAG
>JBBSDD010000427.1:0-3272 GCA_038249755.1 Flavobacteriales bacterium
GAGCGAAGAAAAAAATGCGCAGCACGGTATCTCCCCGTTTTAATCCCATCCAGAATCTATGAATAGACTAACTTCAACTCCTCGAAAAAATCTATTCGCAGATGGAAATAAGAAACGACATCCTTTTCAAAGAAAAACAGAAATTCAATCAGTGGTGGATTTGGTTGATCGTAATTGGCCTGAATGCTGTTCTGATGTTCGGATTTTACAGACAGGTGATTGCCGGTCTACCATTTGGCGACAATCCCATGAGCGATAACGCCCTTTTGCTAACCCTTGGCCTGACACTTCTATTCACGTTTCTGTTTCTGAGTTTTCGGCTTGACACCGTCATTAAACCAGAAGGCATTTATGTGCGGTTTTTCCCTTTTCACATGAAGTATCAATTCTATCCCTGGGAATCGCTGCAAAAAGTTTACATCCGGGATTATGCACCCCTGTCTGAATATGGTGGATGGGGACTGCGGTGGAGTGTTTTCGGAAAAGGAAAGGCCTACAATGTTTCCGGTGATAAAGGATTACAACTGGAATTGAAAAATAGAAAAAAATTGCTTATTGGTACCAATCGAGCCGCTGAATTAACCTCGGTGTTGTCTACTTTGGTTCAGCTCAAGGAATAATTGGATCAGACTTTTTCGCGCGCAACTTCGTTTGATGCATGGATCAAACGTTTTGACATCAGTACTTTATTTTGCCTCGACCGAAAACAATACTTTCTTTATATAAACCAAAATGATACCTTCGTCACAGTGAAATACCTGCAGCGCATAGCTATTTACACTTCTCTCCTGTTCATCCTGGGGCATACACTCACACCCCATGCCCACGCCGAAACAATTAGTCACCAGCTCTGTCTGCAAAGCGAAGACCAAAGCCGCACATTGTTCGATGTGATCGCTTGTTTTTTCCACCCCGATCTCGGCGCTGATCATCTGGAAGAATTTATAGGCAGCAATGATTTTCAATTCAACTTTTTTATTTCTCCACAAGTTCACCTCAAATACTACATTTCTTCTTCCACACATTTCAGCAGTTGTGCGCAGCTGTTTGTTACACAATTCCGCTCCGGACCGCCTCCTCTGCGCGGACCTCCTGTGAAGGCTTAAGCAGTTTTTCTGTTTTTAATGCCTTAAAAAAATTCCCATGTTTGAAAAAATTATTAGCCTCGCGGTTGGCAACAAGCTGATCGTGATGATGGGTGTGGCCGCACTGGTTGTTACCGGAATTTATTCCCTTTCGGAAATATCGATCGATGCGGTGCCCGACATTACCAACAACCAGGTGCAAATCGTCACCACCACTCCGAGCCTCGCTGCGGAAGATGTGGAGAATTTTATCACCTATCCCATCGAGTTGGCCATGGCCAATCTTCCCGATGTGCTGGAAATACGGAGTATTTCGCGGTATGGCCTCAGTCTGGTTACCGTGGTATTTGACGAAAGTGTAGAAACCATGCGCGCCCGACAATTCGTGGCCGAACAACTCACCATCGCTGCCAGCGATATACCTCTCGGATTTGGCTCACCCGAAATGATGCCCATCACCACCGGTCTCGGCGAAATCTACCAGTATGTGCTGGAAGTGGATCCCGAATATGCAGATACTTACGATGCCATGGAATTGCGTACCATTCAGGATTGGCTTGTGAAACGGCAACTGGCAGGTATTGAGGGTGTAATTGAAACCAGCTCCTTTGGTGGATATGTAAAACAATATGAAGTGGCCTTCGATCCGGAGCGGCTCAATGCCATGCAGATCACCATCGATCAGTTGGTCCACGCCCTCGAAGCCAACAATGCCAATACGGGCGGGGGGTATATCTCGCGCGGTACCCAGGCTGTGTACATCCGAACGGAAGGTATGCTGCGCTCGCTGGAAGATATTGGTCGGGTACCCGTATCACTCGCTGGTTCGACACCCATACTTGTTCGCGACATTGCTGATGTGCGTTATGGCGAAGCACTTCGATACGGCGCCCTCACCAAAGACGGGAAAGGCGAGGCTGTGGGTGGGATTACCCTGATGCTCAAAGACGCCAATGCCAAAAGCACCGTTGATCGCGTGCGTGCCCGTGTGGCCGAAACACAAAAAACCTTACCTCCCGGTATCCGAATTGCGCCTTACCTCGACCGCAGCGATCTTGTAGAGCGGAGCATGGCCACAGTGGTCAAAAATCTGGCTGAGGGTGGGCTATTTGTTGCGGTGATTCTCATCTTTTTCCTCGGGAATTTTCGCGCAGGATTGCTTGTGGCTTCCGTTATTCCGCTTTCCATGTTGTTTGCCCTGAGTCTGATGCATTTTTTTGGGGTTTCGGCCAATCTGATGAGTCTCGGAGCAATCGACTTCGGTATTGTGGTAGACGGGGCCGTGATTATCGTCGAAGGAATCCTCCACTACATGGCGGCCCGGGCAATTGGCAAACACCTCACGCAGCCGGAAATGGACCGCCTTGTGGTGAAATCATCGGGGCAAATCTATGGTTCCGCCGCTTTTGGAATTCTCATCATACTCGTCGTATTCCTGCCCATCCTGCAACTTCAGGGCATCGAGGGCAAGATGTTTCGTCCGATGGCACTCACACTCATGTTTGCCCTGAGCGGTGCCCTGATACTATCATTGACGTATGTACCGGTAATGGCCACTTACCTGCTCCGCCGTGTTAATTTCGAGAAAAAGACTTTGGGAGAGCGGATTATGGAAACGCTGCGGGTACGATATGCCGGCTGGCTGTCGCGAAATTTGCGTTTCGGCAAAATCGCCATCCCCGCTGCGGCGCTCATTCTTTTGATCTCAATCTGGCGGATTTCGACGATGGGTTCCGTGTTCCTGCCTGACCTCGAAGAGGGTGACCTCGCCATGCAGTTGGCGGTACCTCCGGGTAGCAGCCTCGAAACCACTGTGGCGGCGTCCACTGCCGTGGAAAAACTCCTGCTGGACAGTTTTCCGGAAGTGAACCACATCGTTTCAAAAATCGGCACAGCCGAAGTGCCGACCGATCCCATGTCGATCGAAGATGCCGATGTGATGATCCTTCTCAAGCCAAAAGATGAATGGACCAGCGCCAAAACGCGCGAAGAGCTTGTGGAGCAAATGAAGTCAGTACTTCACGTATTTCCAGAATTGTCATTTGAGTTTACCCAACCCATTCAATTGCGATTCAACGAACTGCTCACAGGAAGCAAGGCCGATGTGGCCGTAAAAATCTTTGGAGATGATCCCGATGAATTGTTGCGTCTTGGGCAGGCTGCAGCGCGCATCATTACACCCATTCC
>JBBSDD010000428.1:0-3261 GCA_038249755.1 Flavobacteriales bacterium
ACATTAACCCAATAACGATAAATTACGCGCGCATGAACACACCTAAAGAATTAAAGTACACGAAGGATCATGAATGGATTCGAATTGAAGGCAAAACTGCAACGGTGGGCATCACCGATTTCGCACAGGGCGAGTTGGGCGATATCGTATTTGTAGAGATCGAAACGGAGGGCGAGTCGTTTGAAGAAGGAGAATTTTTTGGAACGATTGAAGCAGTTAAAACCGTGTCCGATTTGTTTATGCCGGTAGGAGGCCGAATCACAGAATTTAATAAAACGCTCGAATCAAATCCTGAACTCGTCAATGAAGATCCATATGGCAAGGGTTGGATGATAAAAATTGAAATTTCTGATGTAAACAATTTGGATGATTTGCTGGATGCGGATGCTTATGCTGAAATAGCTGGGTAAACACATGTCAAGACTCAAAGACTACTGGGCGGCTTTTTCATGGGCCGCCTTTATTCTTATTATTTGTCTGCTTCCGGGCGAAGAACTTCCGGACATTAACTTTTGGGAGATCGATATTGAAGACAAGCTGGCGCATGTTGGCGTATTTGGGTTACTCGCAATTCTTTTGGTATATGGCGCCCACCGCAGAAAACTTCATAAAAAGCCGAAATATTACTTCTGGGTTCTGATCATTTCAGGATTGTTTTACGGTGCCATGACGGAGATTTTGCAAGGTCTGTTGGTCCCTTCACGGTTTGCGAGTTTTACCGATTTTATTGCAGATGCAACAGGAACTATCCTCGGCACAATTGTTGCCTTTTGGTACTTTCGAAACAAGGGCAGATGAAGCCGTTAGACTCCTGGTTTAACAGATGTTTTGTCCTGCTAAACCAAAAGAAATGCAAGCAAAAAAAAGTCTCCTTTACAACCTCGAAAGCAAAAGAGTTCAATTGTTTTTTCTCGGTCTCCTGTGTTCATGTGCCGTGGTGCTAACCGCTTTTGAATGGCGCACGTTCGACCGCGAAATTATACCCGGCGAGTTGGTATTCACTGACTATCTGCCTATGGAACCCATTCCCCCTGTGCCACCTCAAAAGAAGAACGAACTCTCAGCGCCAAAAAAACAACAAATTGAGAAATTCATCCTTGTGGACGAAATGCGGGAGCAGGAAGAATTGTTTTTTCCAGAAATGGAAACAGAACAGCCAGAAATAATAGAAATTGAAGACATGGCGGAGCACGTGCCCGAGCCGGAAATAAAGAATTGGGCCGAAGTCATGCCTTCATTTCCCGGTGGAGATCAGGCCTTATACGCATTCTTAAGAGCCAATCTTCGCTATCCGGCTAAAGCCCGGGATGCCGGTATCCAGGGAGCCGTATGGATTCAATTTGTGGTTGATAAAGAGGGGAAAATATCCGAAATTGAAATTCTGCGAGGTATTGGGGGCGGATGTGACGAAGAGTCAATTCGTGTGCTCCAGGCAATGCCCACGTGGACTCCCGGAAGACAAGCGGGACGAAATGTAGCTGTGCGATACAAGATGCCCTTGAAATACACCTTGAAACGTTAGATTTAACATTTGAAGGCATAGTCTTTGTTAAAAACAGCATAATTAAACGGATGTGTGATAGTTTAAAAGAACTTTCCTATTTTCGCCCACCCGGTCAGTAAAAATTGAAGTCATGGAATTAAAAAAAAGCGTTGATGCAGACATTGAAAAAAAGCGGATGCCGCTTATTGTCATTGGGCTGTTGTTTTCCCTCGCCCTTGTGCTCGTAGCATTTGAATGGAAAACTTACGAGACAGATGTAAAAAATCTCGGTGAACTTGATATGAATCTGATCGAAGAGGAAATCATCCCTGTATCGCTCCAGCAACCACCACCACCACCGCCACCACCGGCACCTACCACGGTGATCGAAATCGTGGAAGACGAAAAAGAAATTGAAGTGGAGCTTGAAATTCTCGACATGGATATCGATGAAGATACACAAGTTGAATTCATTGAAGAAGTAAGGGAAGTAGTCGATGAAGAGCAGATTTTTACCATAGTAGAGGAGATGCCATCATTTCCAGGCGGGGATGCTGCTCTGATGAAATACCTTGGAAATAACATCAAATATCCGGCTATCGCAAAAGATGCGGGCATACAAGGAACGGTTTATGTCACTTTTGTGGTAAATGAGCAAGGTTTGGTGAAAGATGCAAAAGTGCTTCGTTCGATAGGAGGAGGTTGTGACGAAGAAGCCATACGCGTCGTGCAAAGCATGCCAAAATGGAAACCGGGTAAACAACGGGGTAAATCGGTAAAAGTGCAATATAACCTGCCTATCAGATTTACGCTGAAATAATTATCAATCTAAAAAATTGAAAACTCCGGAGTCATCCGGAGTTTTTTTTTCCCGGGCTGCTCAAAAGGATTTGTGTTATATTTGATCGGACACCAAAATTCCAACTACCACCATCTTCATGCAGATCAGTACTTTTCACAAACCCATCGATCAAACCGGAATTGAAGAAAGATGCGCGAGGTTTACCACCCGCAGCATTAAAAACAACTCCAAAATTCAGGGGCTCAAGTTGGCCCTGGGTATGATCGATCTCACCACACTCGAGGGAAAAGATACACCTGGAAAAGTGCGGCAAATGTGTTATAAAGCCATGCATCTGCACGATGAATTTCCGGATTTGCCGACGGTAGCAGCGGTTTGCGTTTATCCGTCGATGGTGGCTGTCGCCAAAAAAGCCCTCAAAAATTCAGATGTTAAAATAGCATCAGTTGCCACAGCTTTTCCTTCCGGTCAATCAAGCCGTGAAGTCAAACTGAGCGACACCCGGGAAGCGGTTGAATCAGGCGCCGATGAGATCGACATGGTGATAAGCCGTGGCAAGTTTCACGCGGGTGAATACGACTTTGTTTTTGATGAAATAGCCGCCGTAAAGGAAGCCTGTGGAAAAGCACGGCTGAAAGTCATTCTCGAAACCGGAGAATTGGGAGCGCTCGATAATGTGGCTTTTGCCAGCCGCCTCGCTATTGCTGCCGGAGCTGATTTTATTAAAACATCAACCGGCAAAATTTCTCCAGCTGCCACCATGCCTGTTACCCTGGTTATGTTGGAAGTCATTCGCGACCATTATTTCAGCACAGGTCAGATGATCGGAATGAAACCAGCCGGAGGAATTTCAAACTCCAAGCTCGCCCTGCACTACCTGATCATGGTAAAAGAAACATTGGGTGAAGAATGGCTCACGAATGAATGGTTCAGATTTGGTGCAAGTTCACTGGCCAATGATATTCTAAAACAATTG
>JBBSDD010000429.1:0-3260 GCA_038249755.1 Flavobacteriales bacterium
TCCACGTCGAAGTCCGATGCCACCAAAGAGTTTGTCCAGATATCCACGCAGTTTCCAAAGCATGGTGCCATAATACCATCCTTGCGTGCCTCCAATACGCCAAATATTGTCCAAAACCTCTTCGACTGGCCTGTCGATTTCCTTTTCTTTACAATCTTTGAAACAGCCGTAATGGGGTACATCTATAAAACGCTCTATATTGGATAAATTGCTTCCGCTGGATGATATCGCATCCTTCCAACTGGATAATACCACATTCTGGCTGATTTTCTGAAAAGCAAGTTCTACCGCCTGTCGGTAACCGATCGGCTGAATATCTATGGCATCCTGCACGCCATCATCCTCCGCTATTACATCTACTTTCATACTATCTACCAGATTGCGCGCCAGATTAAAACTCGTGGAAGTGACAAAGTACAACCACATAGAAGACAAGCGGGGGGTCAGGAAAGGAATGGTGATGATGGAGCGTTTCAATTTTCGCACTTCAGCAAATTGTAGCAACATTTCTTTGTAAGTCAGGACATCCGGTCCGGCGATATCAAATTTTTTGCCGTAAGTTTTTGAGTTGAAGAGCGCTCCTTTCAAATAGTTAATAACGTCGCGAATAGCCAGGGGCTGACATTTGCTGTTCAGCCACTTCGGTGCGATCATCACGGGTAATTTTTCGACCAAATCTCTGATTATTTCAAAACTGGCGGAACCACTTCCCACGATGATTCCTGCTCTGAATATTGTAAGATAAGCCTGCGATTTTTTCAGCAGATTTTCCACTGTCTGCCTTGATTGCAGATGTTCGGAAAGTTCCTGATTGTTGGCAATGCCACTTAAATAGATTATCTGCCTGGCGCTGGTGGTTCGAATGTAATCGATAAAATTGTGCGCCGATTGTGCCTCCATCTCACTAAAGTTTCCGGCGCGATCGTTCATGGAATGAATTAAGTAATAGGCCGCATCCAGGTCTGCCGGCAGGTCAAGCAGGGTCTCCTTTCGGAGAAAATCGCCTTCCGCCACAAGAAGCCCCTCTTCCGGATTGGGCTCCACGGGAAACCTGGATTTATCCCGCACGCAGCATATTACTGTATGACCTTCAGCAAGAAGGGCAGGCAACAAGCGCATGCCTATATACCCATTGGCACCGGTCAATAATATTCTCATGATCAATTAACGGATATGAAAAGCAGATTGTTGTGAACCCGCCATATCCTTGCTATTGAAAGGATGCACATTTGGGTATATTTGAACGCAAAACCTTTTCAATGCGCATCTGTCATTTTCTGGTGGTTTTCTTGGCAATTCTTGCTGGAAGTAATGTACTTTCTGCGCAAGATCTGATTATAACCGTGCAAAATGATACAATTCACTGTAAAATTCAGGAGACAGATGATCGTTTTGTCTATTACATCACACCACGGACCAAAAGGCATGAATATGAGCTCATTTCAAGGCGAGAGGTTCGTGAATTAATGTATGGCGCCGAATCGTCTGATCCCCGGGTAGAAAGACACAAAGCTCCAGATCCCAATGCGTATGAAAAAGTTCAGATATGGGGTGGTTTGGGTCTTTCCCGCTTGATTTCTATAAACAGTGACATTCCTGAAGATTTTAAGGACTACGATAACCGTTTGAGGTTTGGCGTTTATTTTCAGGGTGGAGCCAACTTTTTCGTTCGTGAAAATCTTGGTTTTGGTTTGATTTACGAACAATCGAATTATAGCAATAGTGTGAATGTCATAAACACGAATACCCTGGCAACAGGGGTGTTGTCTGATGATATTAGGGTGCAATATCTGGGCGCAAACGTTGCGGTGCGGCTAGAGCTGAGCGATATGAGTTCGTTCATTCAGGTAAATGGGGGAATCGGTCATACCCGCTATGAGAACAATGCCAAAGTAATTCATCCTCTCAAGATCATGGGAAGTGGAGCGGGTGGCCATCTGGACGCCACCTATCACCTGAGTATGGGTTTGGGGATATATATCCTTCTTTCCGTTGGAATAAAAGGAATCGCAGTACAAAACCTGGAATTGGACTTTGGAGATGGATTCACACCGGAAGAAATCAACGCATACACAGCCGAATTCATTCGAAATCCTTCACTCGGAGTCGGAAGATTGGAGGTGGGCTTTGGATTTGCAATTGCATTCTAAACCACAACTTTCCGTGGAGCTAAAAAACCCTGACAGACATTTTAAGCCTTAATAAATACCATGGTACAGGCGGCTGTGGAAAACATGAACAGAGCCACTAAAACCACAAAAAGTTTATAACGAAAAGATTCAGCTCCCTCAGGTACGGCATCTGGAAAAAGAAATAGATATGTTTTTTCAACAATTTTTTTTGCTAAAATCATACAGCGAAGACCGACTCGCGCCGGAAGATTTTGGTTAAATACAAGGAAACAATTTTTGTCAAAAATAAAAAACCCACTTTACGTGTCTGTAAAGCGGGTATTACGGTTGAATTGTGAAATTGTTTTGTGTCAGGCCGTATTCAGTTAAAACATTTGGAATTCCACGCGTTCACGCTGAATTTTTGATTGGTTACAAACCACAAATAAGATACGATGCCGCTCATAAAAATTATATTCCAGCCAAAAGCTGCTACGCGGTAGAAATTAAAATAACCGGCATGGACATCTCCAAACCACATGGTGGGGAGAAGTAGACTAATCAGTGCGGAGAGAATGACAATACTCCCTACAAGATGCTGAAGTTTGCGTGTGGGCCAGGATAAAATTGCGCGGGACCAAGAAATTTCTCCGCCCCATTGGTGTATGAGATAAAAACGACCGTCGGAGAGCGGCGCGAAGAGAAGCGGATCTTTGTTTACATCTTCCAACCGAAACATCTCTGAGGGTGCGAGAATCATCAAGGCCGATATTTTTTGTCCTGTTTGCGTTTCCAATATCTTTAACTTGGAGATCGCTTCATACGGAATGTCATTCTTAAAATATCGGGTCGATAAAAAGCGCAACCTGTACTTTACAGCAATGTCTTTAATGTTGGTGATAGAAAAGATTTTTTGTTCATCCAAAAGATCCGACTCAAGCAAATCGGAAGAACTTGCCCCCGATTTTATCAGATTGAGTAAGCGTTTCTCTTTTTCCCAATCTGCTACAAATAAATCCTGAAATTGTGTCAGGACATTTTCAGAAGCTTCCTGAATTACAGCCTCGCGCGACCTTACCAGCTCATTTTCCAATTTCACATTCGCAAACATTCGGATGAAGTTTTAGGGTTAAAATTATGAAGATAACA
>JBBSDD010000430.1:0-3247 GCA_038249755.1 Flavobacteriales bacterium
ACCCAATCTTTCGGAAAGCTTGTAGGTCAAGACGATCTCAGCGGCTTCATTGGGTTCGAAATCTGTGATGGCCATATCCAGCATTTCCCTTAAGTTTTCCGGCTTCAAAGTATCTGCATCCGGAAAATTGAATAATTCCAATAAGGCAATGTAATCCCGGGGCTTCCAAAAACCGCTGATTTCTTCGATTGTTGTAACGTTTTTAATGGTGATATTAAAGTTCATATTTTTATTTTATTAATTTTTCCACCTGCAATGAAAGCTTTTCGGTGTGTGCGCTTTTGAAAATGTCAGTCAGGTTTCTCGCGGTAGATCTTACGGCAAACATTTTTTCTGAAGATCCCTTGCCAGACGAGGTTCCCAAAAGTACTATAAATCTCCGTGACGATGTAAGAATGCCCGCAGGTGATTTAAATTGGTAGATGGGTTTGTGTTGTCCGCTTCGCGGCCAACTTTTTTTGAAACATGAAGGAATTGAGAAAAATTAAAGGTTGGGTGTATCTAAGGGCGGCTGCGCCGCCGGTGGAGAAAATGAAGAGACGCAAGCAGCTTTTGAGGGATGTATCCGACCAAAAACACCAAAAACCAAAACCCAAAAACCCTGACTGCCGTGGCAGGCAAAAACCAAAAATCCTTCCTACCCAAGATAAAACTCCCCGGTCAATTCCAGATACCCATCCGAATATTGATGTCTGCCTCGTGATTCTATGATCAGCGTTTCAGATGTGATTTGAATCGCCGGAGAAGGATTATCGGTCTCTGTGTATGCGAACAAAACCCGCTTTACCGGTTTTTCCGGAGTGGGTTTTACTTCCATTTTTCCCGAAAGGGTGAGACCGGACCTCAAGGCGAGCTGGTGAAAATTTTCAAATACATCGGACGGAAAAATGCCGGAAAGGATCCCACCGGGGTTGAGCCACTGGCTTGCATTTACAAGGTCGGGAGGAGAAAAGGTAAGGTTGTGTCGGGCTTCGCTGCGGCCGGGTAATGGATTGCGCAGGCTGTTTTGGAAAAACGGGGGATTGCAGACGATGAGGTCGAAGGCATGAGGCGGTTCATAGGCAGCAAGTGAATCGGGAGAGAGCTGGAGCCGGTCGGACCAGGGCGAATTCGAAAAATTCAACCGGGCATCCTGAAAAGCCTCCGCGTTGGGTTCGATGGTGTGGATGATGGCAGCGGGGTTGCGCTGTGCCACCATGAGGGCGATGAGACCTGTGCCTGTGCCGATGTCGAGAACCGTTTTTGCGGAAGCACAGGGACACCAGGCTCCCAGCAAAACCCCGTCCGTACCGACTTTCATCGGCGCGTGCTCCTGTATAATGGTGAATTGTTTAAACCGAAACGGGGCGCTCAAGTCGGGTTGATCTCGAGTAATTCTTTGGGGATGTGTACGTGCACGATTTTCGTTTTTTTGTCGACGTGTGAAACGAAATTGTCATTGATGGGAATCAGGACTTCGTTGGTGGCATTGATAATCTGAAGGAGGGCGTTCTGACTATAATCGAGTACTTTTTCCACCACGCCGATTGATCCGTGCACTGCATCCACGACTTCCATACCGGGCAATTCATGGAGATAATACCGGTGGTCTGGCAATTCCGGAAGGCGGGAGAGGGGGAGGTAAATTTCCTTTCCGGAAATTTCCACAGCCGCTTCGCGGGTATCTATGCCTTCGATCTGGATGTGGGCAAAACCCTTGTCGCGAATGGTGATCGATTCTACAAAAAACGGTTGAAGGACCCCGTTCATATCCACGAGCAGGCTATCGAGTTTGCGATACGCGTCGGCATCGTCCACATCGAGGAATGCAATCATCGATCCTTTGAAGCCCTGAACTTTGGAGATGAATCCGAGATAAAAACATTGGTCGTGGGTCATATCCTTGGTACTTATATGGTCAAAAAAAGCCCCTGATAACATGGATTAGATGTCCGTCAGGGGCCTGTGACAGTTTGCAGAAAACCTGCAATTATTTTTTGTCTTCTTCTTTTTCTTCAGCTATAGGAGTTTCTTCGGCAGTTTTTTCTGCTTTGGGCTCTTCCACAGGTGTTTTTTCTTCCTCTATTGGCTCCCTTACAGGAGTTTTATTCTCAGGCTCTTTGGCAGGCGTATCAGCTTTTGGCTCATCTACTGGCGTCTCGGTTTCAGATTCGGCAGCTTGTGTTTTAGCTTTTGGCTCTTCCACTGGCACTTCAGATGCTGGTCCTTCAGCATGGGTATCAGCTTTGGGCTCTTCCACGGGTGCTTTAGAAGCTGGCCCGTCAGGAGATGTTTCAGCTTTCGGTTCTTCCACTGCCACTGCCGGTGCCGTTTCTGTTGCAGGTGCGCTTGCTTCCACTTCAGTTGCAGCTTCCACTTCTTCGGTCACTTCCGATACCGGTGCTTCTTCTTCGACTACTTCTGACTCAGGTGCATTTGCAGCAGCAATTGCAGCCGCACGGGCTTTGTTGACTTCGGCTTCTGCCTTCTTTCGATCTATGGCAACCTTAGATTCCGCTTCCGACAGACCTTTTTTGCGGTTGTCGATTTTCTGGGTTTTTTCTTCCATCCAGCTGGTAAAACGGCTTTCCGCTTCTTCTTCACTGAACGCACCTTTTTTCACCCCTTTCTGAAGGTGATTTTTGTAAAGCACCCCTTTGTAAGAAAGGATGGCTTTCGCTGTATCGGTCGGTTGAGCACCGTTGTCCAGCCATTTTACCGCTCCGTCCACATCGATTTCGATGGTGGCTGGATTGGTGTTTGGATTATAAAATCCAAGACGCTCAATGTATTTTCCGTCGCGCGGAGCTCTGGCGTCTGCCACTACAATATGGAAATAAGGTTTTCCTTTCTTACCGTGGCGTTGCAATCTGATTTTTACTGGCATGTGTTGTTTGGCATTAATTGTTATAGAGTACGAGACTCCGGTCATTAATTTTTTAAGGCTGCAAATATCTGGTTTTTATTTGGATTGCCGGGAGAAAGGGGTGTTTTTTTTTATTGGGGGTTTGGTGTGCCCTTCCGGGAAAAAAGAGAGAGGTCAACGATTGTTTTTAGTATGCAGATATTCAATGTAATGGATTGTGCGCCGGGGACCCTCCGTTGGGGATAGGTGGAAATTGTCACGTGGAAATTGAATAGTCCACGTGGAGCGGTTTTTGGGATTATTGAAATTATGTCCGCTGCACGGACATTTTTTTACGCAGAGAGCACAGAAGCGCATTGATGTTCGAGAGCACAGAATTTGGGCAGCGGAGCTGCCTGAGAA
>JBBSDD010000431.1:0-3245 GCA_038249755.1 Flavobacteriales bacterium
AATACTTGAGCTGGAAATTTTCCCAATTGGCGACTACGTGGTCGCGGCGAAGCATGTAAAGGTCGTCACCCCTGTGCATTTTGCCGCGGTTGGTGGTGGCGAAAGAATGGTAGCCCGATCTTTGAGCAATAGGTGTTGTCACGGCCGGATCAAAGTCCACATCCCTCCTGCCCCATGGACAGGCGAAGTGTTGGCAAGGCACGTCGAGTTTTACTTCGATGAGGCGTTTTGATTCCTTTAATTCTTTTTCGATTTCTTCTGGCCTGAGCTTTATGAGATGCGCATGACTCAGGGTGTGCGACCCAAATGAAATTTTTTGCGAAAGCATCTCCCGACACTGCTCCCAGGTCAAAAAAGGCACCAGCTTGGATTGTTCGGCATAAAACTGGCTTATCTTTTCGCGGTCGGCTTCAATTTCCGTGTTCAGACCGATCCAGTTTACCGGAAGGTAGATGATCACAGGCACCCGCAGCCGCGATGTAATCGCCATCATATTGGTATAACAATTGGCAAATCCATCATCGAAACCCACGCAAAAGTAACGCCCAAGAACGGGTTCATCACCCGATATCAGGTCGCAGGCCTCGTCCCTCGAAATAAAATCACCAAAATTCCCGAGGTATTTCAGTTGCCGTTCAAAACCCTGTCGCTCGTCGTCAAACACGTGGTGGTAATAAGGAAACCGCACCCAATTTGAAGTCTGATCGATCTGTTTCCCCTGCGATTTTGCGCGGATCACAAGATTGCGGAGAAGGCTGCGCGCACGCACTCCAATTCCCTCCCGGGCTGCAAATTCTGCGTACGTTCTGATTTCTTTCATGGCCTGCCTGTCCATTTCCGGGCCACCGGCAAATGCGGCCCAAATGTACGGCTTCAACCCGGTATTGCCATAAGCGCCGATGGGTGTTTTCGAATGTGACTCAGGTAACACATCCTTCCCGATACGCACAGTATCTTTGCGATGATCGGGAAGAAAGCAAAACTCAGCCAACAACCCAATCGTACCATTAAAGAAATTTCAGGCATGGACCATCTTTGGCAATTGATTGCAGAATCGTATACCGGATATTTCGACTACCTCAAAGCGGAGATACTCGTTCCGTCCTTGCACAACTACTTTTACTGGCTTGTGGCGCTTTCGGTCGGGGTATGGCTGCTGGAAATCATTTTTCCATGGCGCAAGGAACAAGCCGCCCTCCGCAAAGATTTCTGGCTCGACGGGTTTTATATGTTTTTTAATTTTTTCCTTTTTTCGCTCATCGGGTACAATGCCATCTCGAATGTCGCTGTCGATCTGTTCAATCAGTTTCTCGGGCAATTTGGGTTGGAGAATATTGTCGCCATCAAACTCGACACCTGGCCATACTGGTCGCAGCTCCTGCTTATGTTTGTCATCGCCGACTTTATTCAGTGGAATGTGCACCGCCTATTACACATGTCGCCCCGACTCTGGGAATTTCACAAGGTGCACCACTCAGTCGGCGAAATGGGTTTTGCAGCCCACCTGCGTTTTCACTGGATGGAAACGGTGATTTACAAAACGCTGCAGTACATCCCGTTGGCCATGATTGGTTTTGGCATCCAGGATTTTTTCATCATCCACATCATCAGTGTGGCCATCGGTCACCTCAATCATGCCAACCTCAAAATCACTTATGGACCCTTGAAATATGTGCTCAACAATCCGGTGATGCACCTCTGGCACCATGCTTATCATTTGCCTGCAGGCCGCTACGGGGTTAATTTTGGCATCAGCCTCAGCCTGTGGGATTACCTGTTTCGCACGGCTTACGTGCCCACCGACACAGGCACAGAAAAACTAGGTTTTGAAGGGATGGAGCAATTCCCTACCTCGTTTCAGGGTCAGTTGGTTTTCCCTTTCCGGAAAAAGAAATCACCGGCGCAGGCTCAACACCTGAGCAACAAAGTATCCTCACCGCTTTAATTCACATTTTTTATTCATTCTAAAACCCAAATCACCATGTTTTCAATTATCAAAAACTTATTCAATCAGGAATCTACAGATTACGCTTCACTCGCCAGTCAGGGTGCAAAAATCATCGATGTGCGCAGCCCCGGCGAGTTTGCGGGAGGCCATATCAAAGGGTCCATCAATATTCCGCTCGATTCGCTTTCGCAAAATTTGAAAAAGCTCGGTGACCCGAAATCTCCGATTATTCTGTGTTGTGCTTCTGGCATGCGCAGTGGTTCCGCAAAAGGAATTTTGGCTGCAAAGGGATTTACGGAAGTGCACAATGGCGGAGGCTGGCAGAGTCTTTCGGCTAAAATTGGGAAGTAGCGTGTTGGGTTTTTAGTTTTTAGTTTTGGTTTTTGCCTGCCCGGCAGCCAGGGTTTTTAGTCACAATTTTTTCTGGAAAAGGCAAAAATATCGCTAAAATATATTCCTACACAAGTATCGACATTATAAACATTTGACCGTGTCGGGGTTGGTTTTTAAGTGGAATTTAGGGCTGAAAAAATATATCCTTTCGAAAGTCTGTTTCCCTTGTCTCCAATACGAAGAAGTGATACGCGAAATTGGCGTATTTCATAAGAAGTCGGATTTAATTAATACCTTATACCTGGTACTTTTTTACTTCTACTTTTTACAGAATATCGAGGCAATCTTCCGGAAAATCATATTATATTTTAACGAAAGGAAGACGCGCCACGCCTCTGCTACCGTAGAAATAAAACACATAAACCCCGGGAGCCAATGTTGAGACATCAAGCATTGTCCGCGCCTCTTCAATGGAGTGCTGAAAATATTCCCTGCCCAGCCTGTCGTATACCCGCACGCCTTCAAAAAGCCGGTGTTCGTTGTTTTCAAATCCCACATTTACAAATCCGGAAGTCGGGTTTGGGTATATGGCGATGAATATCACTTCAGGCACCTCCGGAACAGGATAGAAATCGGTGGCCTTCCAGGTCTCCAGGGTTCGCGTGCCACCTTGGATATAGCCACTCGTGTAGTATAACGACGAGCCATCCGTGAAGCTCATGCCTCCGCGCCGACCCGCCGCAGGCAATGGCTCAAATTCTGTCCAGTTCATGGTTTCGACATCCAGACTCCAGAGGTCATTGTACAATGTATTATCAACATCCAGCCCTCCAAAAAACATGGCTTCATCACCAATCTTTTGCACCGACACATAGTTTCGCCCGTTTCCGGGAAAATAACCAGCCTCGGTCCACGAATCGTTGCCGGGATTGTATTTGAACACTTCACCGCGGTAATCCCCTGA
>JBBSDD010000432.1:0-3241 GCA_038249755.1 Flavobacteriales bacterium
AATCTGAAGTGCATATCAACCTTATAACCACAATAAAATGGCGAAAAATACTGGTAAAGTAGTACAAGTAATCGGGCCGGTTGTCGATGTTAGTTTTGCAGACGAAAAAGTTCTGCCCAATATTTACGACTCCCTGGTCATTACCAGAGCCGATGGATCTGAATTGGTCCTCGAGACGCAAAGGCACATTGGAGAAGACACTGTACGTACCATAGCCATGGATGCCACCGACGGTTTGTCGAGAGGCACTGCGGTTGTTAATACAGGCTCACCAATCATGATGCCCGTTGGCGATCAGGTGAAAGGTCGTCTTTTTAATGTAACCGGCGATGCCATTGATGGTCTTGGTCAACTGTCGAAAAAAGGTGGATCACCTATTCACCGCGAAGCTCCGCGCTTTGAGGATCTTTCCACAGCAGAAGAAATTCTTTATACAGGGATCAAAGTGATCGACCTGATCGAACCTTACTCAAAAGGAGGGAAAATCGGATTGTTCGGAGGTGCCGGTGTAGGAAAAACAGTACTTATCCAGGAGTTGATTAACAACATCGCAAAAGGATATGCCGGTTTGTCCGTTTTTGCCGGCGTAGGCGAGCGCACCCGTGAAGGTAATGACCTTTTGCGCGAGATGCTCGAATCCAACATCATTTCTTATGGTGAGGAGTTCAAACATTCGATGGAATCTGGCGGATGGGATTTGAGCAAAGTGGACAAAGATGCCCTGCTCGAATCACAGGCAGCTTTCGTTTTCGGACAGATGAACGAACCTCCCGGAGCCCGCGCCCGTGTAGCACTTTCTGGTCTTACCCTCGCAGAGTATTTCCGCGATGGAGATGAGGAAAGCGGTGGTCGTGATATCCTCTTCTTTATCGATAACATTTTCCGTTTTACCCAGGCAGGCTCTGAGGTTTCGGCCCTTTTGGGAAGGATGCCATCGGCTGTAGGTTACCAACCAACGCTGGCCACCGAAATGGGCGCCATGCAAGAGCGCATCACCTCTACCAAACGCGGATCGATCACTTCGGTGCAAGCGGTTTATGTGCCTGCGGATGACTTAACAGATCCGGCTCCGGCGACCACTTTTGCCCACCTTGATGCAACGACTGTACTATCGAGAAAAATTGCTGAACTTGGAATTTATCCCGCAGTAGATCCATTGGATTCCACTTCGCGAATTCTGAACCGCGAGACTGTGGGTGATGAGCACTACGACTGCGCCCAGCGTGTGAAAGAAACTCTACAACGTTACAAAGAACTTCAGGATATTATCGCCATCCTTGGGATGGATGAATTGAGCGAGGAAGACAAACTAATCGTAAGCCGTGCCCGACGTGTGCAGCGTTTTCTCTCTCAGCCATTCCACGTAGCTGAGCAATTTACAGGTTTGAAAGGAGTTCTTGTTCCCATCGAAGATTGCATCAAAGGATTTAACATGATTCTGGAAGGAAAAATGGATCAATATCCTGAGGCAGCATTCAACCTGAAAGGAACCATCGAAGAAGTAATTGAGGCCGGTGAGAAAATGCTCGCCGAAAACCAATAAGCATGCGAATAGACATTATTACACCCGACAGTGCGCTGTACTCAGGTGAAGGCAAAGCGGTAACCGTGCCAGGCATCGATGGCAGTTTGGGTATCCTTGAAAATCACGCGCCGCTCATTACAGCCCTCAAAAAGGGTCAGGTAAAAGTGACAACGAGTGAAGGGGTAGAAAAATTTTTTGAGATCAACGGCGGAGTTGCCGAAGTATTAAAAAACAAAGTGATTATACTGGCGGAGTAGCTTTCGCCAAATCAATATTTGAAGCCACAGTGATCTATTGCTGTGGCTTTTTTGATGCTTCCCATTCGTAAATAATGGTAAGGGCCTCGAATGCCCGCGAGCCGGTATGATTGCCTTCATAGTCGTTCATGAGCAAACATTTCGGATCGCTGTGATTCATCTGTTGGAAATGTGGAGCCGACATCACGTATTGCGATACAGGATCAAAAACGGGGTAAGATGGAGCTTGCATAGTTTCGTTTTCAGGGGTTAAATCCATCCCGCCACAACCCTTCAGGAGCTGCGGCGGAATTTTGCTGTAGGGATTAAAACGTTTCTAAAACAATTGGAATTCTCTCTTGATTTTTCCAATTATTTTACCCTTACGTTATCAATTTCATTTTGTTGCGGAATCCAACTGCGCTAAATACGACAGAAGTCGTTCAGCAGATTGGCAGTGCATAAATGGCCGACAAAAGAATACCTCACCCATACGAAGTGCGTACATTTGTAATCTGATAATACGCAAATGGCCAAGCAGAGCAAAGACGAACTCCGAAAGAAAGATATCCTTGATTATCACCAGGGAATCAGACCAGGTAAAATCGAAGTTGTACCTACCAAACCTTCAAATAGTCAGAGAGATTTAAGCATTGCCTATTCACCCGGCGTGGCTGAACCCTGTTTGGAGATCGCTGCCAACCCTGACCTTGCATATGCATACACTGCCAAAGCAAACCTCGTGGCTGTGATCAGCAATGGCACAGCTGTGCTCGGCCTCGGTGATATCGGCGCGCTCGCCTCAAAACCTGTGATGGAAGGGAAAGGGGTCTTGTTCAAAATTTTCGCAGACATCGATGTTTTCGACCTCGAACTGGATACCACGGATGTCGACAAATTTGTAGAAACGGTCAAAATACTGTCTCCGACTTTTGGAGGTATCAACCTGGAAGACATCAAAGCGCCCGAATGTTTTGAAATAGAAAGACGTCTGCGGGCAGAACTCGACATCCCCGTAATGCATGACGACCAGCACGGGACGGCCATCATCACTGCTGCGGCACTTTTGAACGCACTTGACATCATCGGAAAAAAAATAGAGGATGTGAAGGTGGTTTTTAATGGAGCTGGTGCAGCATCCATATCCTGTGGCCTGCTTTATCAGTCATTGGGGGTAAAGCCCGAAAACCTCCTGATGCTCGACAGCACCGGAGTCATTACCACCCGCCGTCAGGATTTGAATGCCGAAAAAATTCACTTTGCACGAAATACGCCCATAGAAACCCTGGCAGATGCCATGGTTGATGCAGATGTTTTCGTGGGCTTGTCAAAAGGAGATGTGCTTTCGGCAGATATGGTAAAAAGCATGGCGCCTGATCCCATTGTTTTCGCATTGGCCAATCCAAATCCTGAAATCACGTATGATCTGGCCGTCAGTGTTCGAAAAGATCTGATAATGGCCACAGGCCGGTCAGATCAT
>JBBSDD010000433.1:0-3234 GCA_038249755.1 Flavobacteriales bacterium
CCTCTCACCGGAATGGGGGCAGGTCGCCAATTTCTGTCTTTCTGGTGATGATCTTGTCACTTTCAACCGCGATGACTTCGACTACAAAGTATTTCACAATCCCGGTCCCCCGCCCTACCTGCAAATGGATGGCTCAGGCACATCCGAACAATTTAAATGGACTTTTCTCACCACCCTTATCTGGTCTTCGCATTTAGATCCAACTGATGGAGTGGTTTGGGATATTTCCCCTGCCAGCCTGGGCAACAGGCCCAACCTTCCGGCTACGTTTGCCGAACACCCCGATTTTTATGATCAGCTCAACGGAAGTTCGAGTAATCCCGGTCATCCCCTCAATCCAGAAACAGGATTGCCCTATGCGCCAAACATGGTTCCACGCGCTGATTACACCCGCGTACTGGCCGAATTCTGGGCCGATGGACCAGATTCTGAAACACCTCCCGGACATTGGTTTTCAATTTTCAATTATGTGACAGAACACCCAATGCTCGAAAGAAAAATCGAAGGAGAAGGAGAAATAGTTTCTGAGGATGAATGGAATGTAAAAGGTTACCTGGCACTGGGTGGCGCTGTTCACGATGTGGCTGTCAGTGTATGGGGTATCAAAGGTTGGTACGATTACACGAGACCTATTTCAGCCATTCGTGCCATGGCCGACCTCGGTCAGAGTTCCGATCCCCTTCTGCCCAGCTACCATCCTGCTGGATTGCCGCTCCTGCCAGGATATGTAGAGCTTGTTCAACCCGGTGATCCGCTGGCAGGCCTGGCGAATGTACACGTCAACAAAATTAAAGTAAAGGCCTGGCGCGGACATACTTCGATTAACAATGTGGATACAGACATCGCTGGAGTAGACTGGATTCTCGCCGAGCGCTGGGTTCCTTATCAACGCAGTTCTTTTGTATCTCCACCTTTTGCCGGATATGTTTCAGGCCATTCAGCTTTCTCGCGGGCGGCAGCTGAAGTACTCACGGCTTTTACCGGCGACGCTTATTTCCCAGGCGGTATAGGTACTTTTACAGCTCCGGCAAATGACTATCTCGTTTTTGAAAGTGGACCGAGTGTCGACGTGGAATTGCAGTGGGCCACTTACCGCGATGCCGCCGACGAGTCGGCCTTGTCGAGAATCTGGGGTGGCATCCACCCCCCTGCTGACGATATTCCTGCCCGCGTGGTGGGAATCATGACAGGGATTGATGCTTTCAATCAATCCAAACAATACTTTGATGACTGCGCATTCGGTCCGGAAGATTATTGTCAAGACGCGCCCAGCAGTTTGCAGGCTTCGGTGCTTTCCAACGGTGTGGTATTGGCATGGAATAGCATGCCTGGCACTGTGGGATGTCGCGTCGAGGGCAACCGGATTGGTGGTGGTGGAAAAAGATCAATTGACATACCCGTTGCCGGGGCCAGCGGAATCCTTGTTCCCAACAGTCAACTCGCACCAAACAGTTCGTACAGATGGCGTGTGATTTGCGCTTGCCAACTCAATCCTTTGGTGACCACCCCCTGGTCGCCGTATAATTTCTTCAGCATCGGCGGTCAGGGACTGGTACAGGATGAAAGTGCAGATGCAAACAAAAGCCTCAGCGATGTCGTTGTAAACATCTACCCCAACCCGACCAGAGGCGAAATCAATGTGTATACCAATATGGACCAATTTCAACTGGAGATTTTCGATCTTACTGGAAAAACAGTGCGACAGGTTGCTCCCGTGAATTCGCCCAATACAACCATGGATCTTAGCGGACTCGCTTCGGGAACTTATTTTGTTCGGCTTTGGAATGATCAGGTGGTGGAAACCAAGTATATCGTGCTTGAATAGACAACATCAATGATTTTTTTGATGGAAGTGCCTGACTCAACAAGAGTTCAGGCACTCTTTTTTTTAATTCTTTTTAATAACCTGATTGCAGTATAGTTTCTGTTGGGCTGAATGCTATCAATATGATTAGCTTTGCAGGCAATTTCAGCGGATGAAAATTTATCACTTTCGCGTATTACTCGATACTTCCCAGGATATTTTTCGCGATATAGAAATCGCCGGAGACGCTTCCTTTTCAGCCCTGCATGCCATGATTGTCAAAGCATTTTCTTTTTCAGGAAATGAAATGGCTTCTTTTTACATGAGCAATGAAATGTGGGACAAGGGTGAAGAAATCGCCATGATCGATCTCATGGACGACACCGATCAACTCCCCTTGCGATCGATGGATACCACAAAGCTCGACGAGCTGCTCGGCAATGACGGTGACAAAATGTTGTATGTCTATGACTTTCTGCGCATGTGGATCTTTTTTGTGGAACTCGTTTCTATAAAAGACGTTGACCCTGAAGTGACATATCCCACAGTAATGCTTGTGGTGGGTATCGCTCCCGCCGAAGATTCGCGCGAAAACGCCGGACCGATGGTCGTGGAATTTGCGGATGACGACATTTACAATGACGAAGAGGATATTGACGAAGATGAATATGACATGCCCGATGATGTGGGAGAATATCGGTAAATGAACGATTCCGCAAGGAAATATGTCGTAGTCATACTCGGCCCGACAGCTGTTGGCAAAACCACTTGCGGTATTCATCTCAGCCAAACTTTCGGCGGAGAAATCATATCAGCCGATTCGCGTCAGTTTTACCAGGGCATCTCGATTGGAACTGCAAAACCGTCTGAAGCAGAGCTTGGTGCGGTGCCGCACCATTTTGTCGATTCGCTTGCCCTTACGGAAAATTATACGGCAGGTCATTTTGAAAAAGACGCCCTGGAAACGATCAGAAAGCTGCACGAGGAAAACAAATTACCTGTTGTCGTGGGCGGTTCCGGGCTTTATATCAAAGCTTTGCTCGATGGTTTGGATAGCCTTCCGGCAAATGAAGAAATCCGGGAAGCAATCGCTGTCCTCTTTCTGAAAGATGGCCTGGAAGGCCTGCAGGAAGAAGTCAAAAAGCGTGATCCCGAATATTTCCGGAAGGTGGACCAAAACAACCACGCAAGATTAATACGCGCCTTGGAAATCCTTCGGAGTACGGGAGAATCGATGGCAGCAAACCAATCAGCAAAACCAAAAACGCGGCCTTTTCACGCCATCAAGATCGGACTCGACCTCGACCGCGAAACCCTTTACCGACGCATCAACGCCCGGGTGGATCAAATGATTCGGGATGGATTGGTTGAAGAAGCGCGGTCTGTTATCGCACATCGCCACGTTCAGGCACTTCAAACAGTGGGTTACC
>JBBSDD010000434.1:0-3233 GCA_038249755.1 Flavobacteriales bacterium
AGCCGAGAGTATTCGAGGCGGAATTGTGAATTAGTTTTTTTGATTAAAAGATTTGTTCAATGATGTCTGATATCCAAAAACGGGCGCGACAAACCGGTTTGGATATAATTCATGTATGTTCGTTTTTGCCGAATACTCCGGCATATTGGGTGATTCAAAAACAGATAAATCCGAAGCAGTACCAGTGTAGGTGCTAATTACCGGGCAGTTTCGCGGGCGAAATCACCAGCCGATTTTATATACAAGCTGACTATTGTTGAAGAGGAAGCGGATGAGATCACTTATTGGATTGACATGCGCATGGAACCAATCCCCAAAAATTCCATGAAGGACAAGCTGGAAAAATCCCGTTCCGAAACCAATGAAATTTTGTCCATCGTCGTGGCCAGTAGTCGCACCGCCAAATCAAAAGGTAAATAAATCCGAACTTCGTGTTTCCCACTCCGCACGCCCCATTCTTGCCTCGACTCCGCTCGGCTACCGGAAGTTCGCATTCGCCATTCCTGCCCCGACTCCGCCCGGCCACCGGAAGTCCGCACTCCCAATTCCCCATTCCATATTCCCAACTCAAATACTATCTTTGTCCCAGAATCAGGTTCGAGCCGGCGTGCCACGCCGGGGAGATCAAAAGGGAATCAGGTGAAAATCCTGAACAGTTCCCGCTGCTGTAAGCTCATCCAAGTTTGAAGGCATTCATTGGCCACTGTTCCGAAAGGGGTGGGAAGGCGCTTTCAAATGAGCGAGTCAGAAGACCTGCCCGGTTCTGTTTTTTAATTATCCAGGCTTTCGGGAATAAAAGCAAGGAGTGATTGCACAGCGCCGCGAGGCCGTTTGCTGCACTTATTTCTCTTTACGCTCTCAGGTCGGTTTTATTCACACAACATGCGAAAAATCGCGCGGGTTTTGGTATTTCCGAAAGGGGGGCATTTGTGGTTGGTCGTTTGCCTTTTATTTGGCATGACACCCGCATTTGCCCAATCCGACACACTTCTGCTTCAGGAGGTGGAAGTGGCTGCGCAAATATTTGCGCGGACAGCCGCCGGCATCCACATCGAAACGAAAAAAACGGATGATGCTTTTTTTAGCGCCGGGCAAACCGTGGGCGAATGGCTGAACAGCCGGTCAGCGCTCGTGATGCGCGGCAATGGACCCGGGAGCAGTTATGGCGTGTCGCTGCGCGGAGGGAATTCCAGCCAGTCGCAGCTGTTGCTAAACGGTATTCCCTTTGACAATCCGAGTCTCGCCCAGGCCGATATTTCGCTGTTGCCCGCAGCGATTTTTACAGATGCGGCGCTCTACCGGGGTTCATCGGGGGCCCTTTTGGGAAATGCATCTGTCGGTGGCACCATTTTTCTCGATACCCGTTTGGCAGGGCAGGAGCCCGGCTTTCGCCAAACGTTTACCGCAGGGAGTTTCGGTGCTTTTGGATCGTCGACAGTGGCGACTTTTGGCCGGGGGCTTTGGCAGGGGCGCACAGCGGTGTATTTCCAGGAAGCGCAAAACGATTTTGACCGGCCACATCCCCACGACCGAAACCGCAGCGAACCCCAGCCGGAAGCTTATTTCCGGACACGGGGATTGCAGCAAAACCTTGTATACCTTCCGGAAAATGGCGATGTGCTCGACTTCTCAATCTGGCTTAACGAAACGAATAGAAAACTTCCGCCCACCCTTTCTCAACTCCGCAGCACGGAATCGCAAAATGACCAGAATGCACGCCTGCAATTGGGCTATCTTACCCGTTTTGGGATCGTAAAATTCGACAGCCGCGTGGCAACCGATTATGGTTTTCTGAATTACAGCAATGCGCGCAGCGGACTGGATGACGACTCCGATTTTACGACCCTGCACGCGCAGAGCACGGCTTCCGCCAAAACAGGAAAATTCACCTGGAAAACCACCGCCATCTATCGCCGGTCGGAAGCCATCACCTCCAATTACAATCGGCGCGAATTGCGTGAGAGTCCTGCGCTGGTCGCCGGAGTGGATTATACATTTTATGAAAATAAATCGAAAATTGCATTTGCCGGAAGGGCGGAATGGCTCAACGGACAAGCCCTGCCGCTGCTGCCGAGTTTGGGCATTGCGCACCGCATGTCGGAGCTCCTTTCTTTTCGCGGAAGCGCAAGCCGGGTATACCGCCTTCCCGGGCTGAACGACCTCTTCTGGAGTCCCGGCGGCAATCCCGATCTGCGGCCGGAATCGGGCTGGAGTCAGGAATTGGGATTTGATCTGGGCGGGGCTTTCGCCAAAAGTCGCTGGACGGTATCGGTGACGGGATTCAATCGCCAAATCGAAGATTGGATCATCTGGACACCGGGCGCCGGGTACTGGTCGCCGGTGAATCTGCGCAAGGTGTGGAGTCGGGGCGGTGAATTGCACGGATCGATGACCAATCTTATCGGGCGATGGCGGCTCACGCATACCGCTGAAAGCACCTTTGCACGCTCCACGCATACGGCATCCGTCAGCGCGGGGGAGGACAGGCTGATCGGCAAACAACTCATCTACATTCCCGAATGGAGCAATTTTTATAGCGAAGAGATCGCCTTTCGGCAATACAGTCTGATCGGTCTGGTGCACCACCAAAGCGCCCGATACACTACGACCGACAATGCCCGGCAGCTCGATCCATATCTGATCGCTGATCTGGAAGCGCTTGTGAAATTTGACTCAGAGAAATTTCAATTTTCCGCTTCAGCGGCTGTGCGCAATCTTTTTGATACGGACTATCAGGTAGCCGCCAACCGGCCCATGCCAGGCAGATATTTCACCATAGGACTTTCAATAAATTATAAACATAACAATTAAATCAAATCCATGAAAAACCGTTTATTTCTTTTGCCTTTTTTGCTCTTTTTTGCCTGTACTTCTGACGATGATCAGCCGGAAAATCCCACGCCACCCGCCACAGCCAACACGATGTATATCGCGAATGAAGGGGGGTTTAATGCGGCGAATTCTTCGCTTACGGTTTACGATCCGGTAAGCGGGGTGGTGAGTCAGGATGTATATGCGAATGCGAACGATGGTGATCCGTTGGGCGACATTTTTCAGAGCATCAGCGAACACAATGAAGAGCTTTATTTTGTCATCAATAATTCTTCTAAAATAGAAGTTGTAAATGCCACGACTTATGAGCGCACGCGCACCATCACCGGAATGGAATCACCGCGGTACATGTACATTTTCGACGATTCAAAAGCGTATGTGTCCGATCTTTTCGAAAGCAA
>JBBSDD010000435.1:0-3220 GCA_038249755.1 Flavobacteriales bacterium
CTAAATTTGCGCACGCTGGCTGTTGTCGCGCTGGGATACCGGGCCTCTGACGATGCTCTTAGCACACAGCCCAAGGTGCGAAAGCCCATTGACCAACTATTTGAAATCATTTGAGAATGTCTGAAACCGAACAAGAAATCCATTTCGAACACGATACCGAAGGCGAGCAATTTGATGCAATTGTTGGGAAGTACAGAGCTTACATTCGATACAGGGCAAACCGCGAAGGCAAAATCTTTCTCACCCATACAGAAGCTGATCCAGAATTACAGGGAAAAGGTGTAGTGGAAAAATTGGTTCAATACGTTTTCAATTACATCGAAGAACAGGGTATGCGCCTGATTCCCGTTTGCCCTTACATCAAGACCTATCTCAAGCGCCATCCGGAATATATGCGGATTGTTGCGTCGGGGATACAGTTGAGTTGAGTGGAGTATTGAATAGTTGGTCTCGCGTAGTGGTTGAGGCGCACCGAGGCCCGCGGAGTCTGTTTATCCAAAATAATAGATTCTGCGCTTCGCTCTGAACGGCGCGAAGCGCCTTCACGACCAGCTTGTGCGCATGCCTGCGTGAAGGGAGTAATGACAAAGCTCTGAGCCTTGTCACTCCGACCATAGGAGGAGTTTGTCTATCCAATGTAAAAGATTCTTCGCTTCGTTTTGCATGAAAAAAAGGGGAGCTTTTCAACTCCCCTTTTGCGTTTTTGTCACTGCCCGGATAAATCCGGAATGAAAAACCAAAACCTAATCAACCATGATTCAGGACGCCAACGCAAAATTTTATTTGGCTTTTAAAAGCTGCCCTAAATTGAAAGAATTAATTGTGGCAGTCGGATTTTTGTGAGCTCTTAAACATGAACGATCAAAAGTTATGTTTGTTTGATTGTGGTACCCAATAAATGCGTCAAAATGGCAATCCTGACAACGGATTGATCTGGTAAGATCGAGAATTTGATTCACCCAATTATTCCGGTTCTTCGGTTTCAGCGATTTGCGCATCCAGGATATCTTCCATGATTTTTAATGTGCGTTCATCAATGGAGGCATCAGTCTTTGCCTGTTTTTTCATGAAGCGAAACATCGCGTTCTTTTTTATTTCGTAGGCGATGAAAACCGAATAATCCGTCCCATTGTAATACTTCTCTTCGCCGATCTTTCTAAGATCAGCCAGTTGGGTGTTCATGACCTGACGCGTCAGACTTTGAAATTTGTCTGCAACATCCGCTGCATTTTCATTTTCGGTTTGACCGAGGTATTGATCGGTTACGTTTTTCATCGTTGTTCCCACTTGTCCGGCAAGCACATTTTTGGCTTCAATATCTGCCTTTCCACGCGCGATATTGTCTTTTGAACTCACACCTTTTCCGGTGCCCCTGAAAAAACGGTTGTTGGATTCATACGCAGACCCGGTGAAAGGTTCTTTCACTTTTTCACCCATCGGTGAATTTGTTTTGCAGGCGCCCATAAGCAGGGCAGCGATCATTAAAAGAAATAAGTTGACGCGCATCGTTTTCATTTTTGGTTTAACCGTGAATATTAATTTCCATGCCAAAAATAGCGAATGGTATGAATGGGTGTATGCATTCTCTAACTTTGCCCTATGAAATCCGGAAAAGTTACCAAATGGGGACTCGCCCTGAGCGGCGGCGGGGCCCGCGGCATTATCCACGTCGGTGTACTGCAGGCACTCGACGAAGCGGGTATACGACCTGCTTGCATCGCGGGTACGAGCATGGGAGCCATCGTAGGCGGCTTGTACGCGGGAGGCGTGAAGCCAAAAGCGATGCTCGAAATGCTTTCTAAAAAATCGTGGTATCGCATGTTTGGCCTCAAGGCCAGTTTTAGCGGACTGCTTCGGTTAACGTATTTGCAGACGGTGCTGGAAGAACTGCTGACGGATGATTTTAAAGAACTGGAAATGCCATTTTTCGTAGGAACGACCAACCTCACCAAACGCACCTACGAGGTGTTTGCTTCAGGTAGCTTGCATCAGGCCATCATGGCTTCGGCCAGTATTCCGGTTATTTTTGCTCCGGTGGTGATTGGCGAGAGCAAATACGTGGATGGGGGCGTAATAAACAACGTGCCTTCGGCTGCCTGCAAGGGCCTTTGCGATAAAATTTTGGGGGTGGATGTGAACAATGTGAGCTCAGGAGGCCATGTAGAGAATATGAAATCCATCGCGGTGGAGATTTTCAACATCGTGGTCTGCAACAATTCCAAAGAAGGCCTGCAAGGATGCGATGCGATTATAAGGCCCGACCTCGGCCACCGTTTCGATATGCTCGATTTTTCTAAGAATATTGAATTGTACCAGATCGGCTACGACTCCTGCAAAAACTGGATCGAATCCCTGCGCAATCAGGCAGTTTCTCTCACTTAATTTTTGCGTTAAGCACCAGGTTGGTCTTCCACGAGTGTGGCAATTTCGGGTTTGACGTGCACTTCTTTCATATTCCACATAAATCCTGCGGCCACCAGAACTGCAATAGCGCCAATAACATACCACAGAAGTGTAAAACCTGAATAGCCAATCAAGAAAGTGCCCAATGCCGGGGCAATGATAAAAGCCATTGAATATGCCATGCCATATACGCCCATGTATTTTCCCCTGACGGAAACAGGAGCCCTGTTGGCGGTATATGATGTGAGATAGGGCATCACGAGAATTTCAGCAATACTCAGAATCAACATACTCAGAAGCAGAATGACGATGCCTTCAGCGACATTGAAGAGCAGGTACGCTGCTCCCGATAAGATGGTACCAACCGCTACGATACTGCGTAGAGAATATTTCTCACCCAAGGCATATACCAGAGGCATTTCCACGAGGAAAACAATAAATCCGTTGAGACCAATGAGCCATCCGATCGCTGATTCTGAAAGTCCGTAGCCCTCCCTGTAATAGAGTGGAAGGGTGTTGAATAGCTGGAAAAAGACGATACCAAAACCAGCAGTGAGACAGGCAAAAGCGAGATAAGAAACATCGCGGAAAGGAGATTGCACGGCAACTTTTGGCGTCACGGGTGCTGCTTTCTGATCTTTCACTACATTCCGTGGTTTCTTTTTGTAAAAATAGGCTGCAAAGACCAGCCCTGCGGCGATGCAGGTAAAACCATCCACGTAAAAAAGCCATTTGTAATTGATGGCAGCGAGCATTCCGCCCGCTACCGGACCAATTGAAAATCCGAGGTTGATGGCCATCCGGTTGAGCGAATAAG
>JBBSDD010000436.1:0-3185 GCA_038249755.1 Flavobacteriales bacterium
TTAATACTTACCACTTTACACTTAATACTTAATACCTAATACTTAATACTTTGTAGAGTGCTTCTCACAACCCTTTTTTACAATTAAAATCCCTTCCGGCAACAAAGTTGCGTCTGCTGTATTATCTTTGCGCTTCGATGTCCAAAAATTTTTATCCGTATATCGCCATTCTTCTGCTTTTCCTGTTCGGATTTTCACTGACAGAAAGCGGGTTGCACGCGTTGATACACGCAGATCATCACGATCATGACTATCGGGTGCAAATGGATGAAGCCGGAATGCACGTGGACGATTGCGATCATCACGATGCGGATTTTAGTCTTGAAGCGGCTGAGGAAGTCTGTAAATTATGTACTGCTTTTACATTGAATGTCGCATTTGACCTTTGGGCGCCATCATATAGCACACCTTCATATTCACTTTCCTCTTCCAGATTTTTTTCTGAATTACCCTGCGAAAATTCGGAATTAACCCATTTCCTGACGCGCGGTCCACCAGCGGCCTGATTTTCTTCGTGTCCTCTTATTTTTCGTACTTCCAACTGATTTTTGTTAATGAACTTCCTGAAGTTCTGTCTTGTGGCATTTGCCACATTTACTTTTTTTGAATCGTTTGCTCAAAATCCATGTGATATTGAGTTGAATGGTGTTGTAATTGATCGCCACACCGACGAGCCGTTATCCTTTGCCACCATCGTGGCACTAAATACCGAAAAGGCCGTGGCCAGCGACGAAGCGGGCGCTTTTTCAATCACGGGTCTTTGTGCAGGTACCATTACTTTGCGTGTCACCCATGTCGGCTGTGCGCCAGAAGATTATCAGCTTATTTTGAAGGGGGATACCACCATCAAAATGTTGCTCTCTCACAGCGAATCCGACCTGGCCGAATTTGAAATTGTGGAAGACAAGAATGATGAGATTGCCCTGACCCGTCTTGAAATGCGTGAAGCCGCCATTTCCGCTCAAAGCGGAAAACAAATCGCCGAACTCGCTGCAGGGATTCCGGGTATGCGTATGCTCCAGACGGGCAACGCCATTGCCAAACCGGTATTTCGTGGCTTGCACAGCAACCGGCTTTTGTTGATGAACAACGGTATTCGGCAAGAGGGACAATACTGGGGCTCGGAACACGCTCCGGAGATCGACAGTTATATCGCACAGTCGGTAGCAGTGATCGAAGGCGTGGATGCGCTTCGTTATGCGCCCGACGCCATTGGTGGGGTGCTGCTGGTGGAACCTCCAAATGTATTTGCCAGCGATAAGATGTCCGGCTCGGTGCAAACTGCTCTTTCGAGCAATGGCCGCGGCGGGTCGCTGGCGGGATCACTCAGCGGCAGGATTCACGAAAATTTTCCTCTTTATTATCGGTTTCAGGGTTCACTTAAAAAGCTGGGCAATGTCCGCACCTCGGACACGTATCTCACCAATACCGGTACAGAAGAATACAACTTTTCCTATGCCCTCGGTTACCGAGGCAAGCGTTGGGAAGCGGAGGTTTTTTACAGTCGTTTTAATCAGGAATTGGGCATTTACCGCTATTCACATCTCGGCAATCTCACCGATCTGGCTTTGGCCATCGCCGGTCGGCCAGCGCCGGATACCATTGGATTTTCTTACGAAATCAACCGCCCCCGGCAAGTCGTATTGCACGAACTCACGAAATTCCGGTTTGCCTATGATTTGGATACGCAACACAAACTGGAACTGATTTATGCACGGCAGTACAATTCGCGCGAGGAGTATGATGTACATGTAGGTCGCAACCCCAGCGACGCGGCATTGGCGCGACCGCAACTGGATTATGGTCTTACGACCCATCTCGGAGAGGCCATCTGGCATCACAGGCAGGGGGCGTTTTCGGGGAAAGTAGGTGGTTCGGCTCTTACCAGACGCAATTCTTATCTGGGACGCCGGTTTATGCCGAATTACGAAAACCAGCAAATTGGAGTTTTCTGGACAGAAACGGCCACTTTTGAAAAATGGACTTTTCAGTATGGCGCCCGGTACGATTGGTATAGTGCCAGTATTTTTGGACCTGTCGCTGATGCGGAAAATCCATTAAAAGTCGATTTTCAAGGATTGGCGACAGCTTTTGCCGCAAGGCGTACAGAAGGAAGTAGTCAGATTACCTGGTCGGCCGGAACCCAATGGCGCAATCCCGCAGTGAATGAGCTCTTCAGCAGTGGTCTTCACCATGGAGCTGGTGGCATCGAAGAAGGCAATCCCAATCTGGGGTCAGAGCGTTCTTACAATACATCGCTGGGCTGGCTTTACACTGGAACGCGACAGCGCCTGCATGTGATCGCTTACGCGAATTTCATCAAAGACTTTATTTACCTGGATCCAACCCGGTTAGAGCTCACCATTCGCGGCGCTTTTCCGCGTTACGACTATGCACAGGATGATGCGCTTTACACAGGCGCGGATGCTGTATACGATTTTGATCTCGGAAAATCTTTTGGCGGGATGCTGCGTGCCAGCCTGGTATGGGCTGAAAACCTTTCGGAAAATTCTTATTTCATCGGCGTGCCGGCTCACCGGTTTGAGGGATTTTTCAAACATACTCTTGGCGATGGTGAAAGATTCAAGGCACCTTTTATCGGTGTGCGTGGATCTTACACGATGCGCCAATACCGCGAGCCGGGTCTTTACCCCTTCGAAAACAGTACGGTAGCCGGGGCAAATACTCCGCTGCCAAATAGTTTTGATTTTGCACCGGCCCCAGAAGCGTATTTTCTGCTCGGTGCTGAAGCCGGAGTTCAATTTGGTAAAAGTACCCTGAGCATCACCGTGGAAAACGCCCTGAATAAAGCATACCGCGACTACATGAACCGTTTCAGATATTTTGCCGACGAGATGGGAACGAATGTGACGGTGAGGTATAAGTGGGCTTTTTAGGTAGTGAGTAGTGGGTAGTGCGTTGCGTGTAAATTTTGAATTGTAAAACGTTGAATGATAATATATAAACAAAATGAATTTGATTAGAATGTTTCAATTGCAAATAATATTGGTGAATTTCAGATACTTCGTTTCATCCCGTGATCCCTGACGTAACATATTGTCGTTCAGAGATAATTGTCTCACGACTCAATACCCATTACCCAAGACCATTTTCTAAAAACTAAAAACTAAACACTCCAAATCATGCCGTGATCCCTGACGTAACATATTGTCGTTCAGAGATAA
>JBBSDD010000437.1:0-3183 GCA_038249755.1 Flavobacteriales bacterium
AAACCAAAAACCCCGACTGCCGGGCCAGGCAGGCGTGGCAAAAAAATATGCCGCTTGCGGCTTAAAAAAAGGGCCACGAGTGGCCAAAAAAGTAAGCCACGAATAGCACGAATAGACACGAATAGCCACGAATAAAAAAAGTGTGGTAGTTAAAAGCAGCTTGCGGCCATTCGTGAGCATTCGTGGCATTCGTGGCATTCCTGCCTGGCCGGCCAGGCAGGCAATAACCAAAAACCCTGACTGCCGGGCAGGCAATAACTAAAAACTCGCAAACTTTGGAGAATAGAAAGGTTATCCGAAAAGCACGTTAGTTCACAACCAATTTTTGACCTTTTCCACCCTGCGGAGCCCGCACCACATATATTCCCGCTGCGAGATGCCCGACTGAAAATGATGTTCCCTGTTGTACATTCCAGGTGTCGACCATTCGACCAGACAGGTCATAAACCCTCAATACATCCACTCCCTGCACATTCAGGTTGATGAAAACCATGTCCGTGGCAGGATTTGGGTACACACTGAATAAATCGACATTGTCTCTCTGATTCACCGAACTTACAGCACCGATATTAAATGTCCCCGTCTCCGAAACCACGTCACCTCCACAAGCCGTGGGTTTGCGCAACCTCCAGAAATAATTGGACAGATCAAAAGGTACGGTAACGGAAATGGTCGTGGCAGTGCTGTAGTGCATTTCCTGATAAACAATGTTGTCAAATTCCGCATCTGTGGAAACTTCCAAAGTGACATATCCGGCTGCCGCATCAGAAAATGTAAAATCAACCTGCTGGATGGGAAGCGTCACATCGTCAACAGGCGCAACAAGTTCCGGCGCCTGGGGTGAGTCACCGTCCAGAATGAGTACAAAAGGCAATCGGACTTCCTCACCATTGAAAGTCACGATGACGTGACCAGGATAGTATCCAGGTGGCACGGAATTCAGTCCGGAAAATTGGATGCTGTTTTGGGCAGGAGCACCATCGGATTGAGTTTCCAGCAGAGAAGCACTCAAACCGGGAACCAGGGCCATGTCGATGGCATAATTGACATTGCCCACAACAGGCCGGTTGATTTCAATTTGGGCAGAAATCTCATTTCCTTCACACACTTTGATTACCGTCTGGGGAAGATTGTAAAGTCTGGGGCGCAAAAAGTGCAAACCTGCATACATGCTTGTAGTCGGTACCACACCACTTTCAAAATAAGGATAATTGCTCCAGGAGCCTGTAAAACCGGTATTGTCGTTGGCAGGTACTACATCAAAAAATCCGAAATAATTAAGTTGGCCCTGGGCAACGTCGTTGACATCTGCCATGCGGAGTCCAGAAGTATAATTTGAAAAATAAACGAGGTTGTCCCTGATATACAAATTGTGGTCGATCGCTGTATTGCCGTGGAAATATTCACCGATTACCATGGGATTATTCAGATCCTGTACGTCAAAGATAATGGTGCGGGTATTGGGTATTTCACCCAGACTGTTGGTAGCCAATTCATCAGTCTCATCATTCACCAGCAAATATCTGTGATCTTCAGTGAGCCAGGCCTGGTGCGTGTACCCCACATTCTCATACGTCTGAGTAGAAATGAGGATCACGTTGGTTTTTGAAGTGACGTCAAAAATGGCGATGTTTTCCTGATTGGAAGCAACGCAAATCTGGCGACCCTGATATTGTACATCCGGTCCGTTGTATACCACTACCTGGGCATCGTGGGTATATTGATCCTGATCAGCGCTTCCTGCATAAAATGGATTGAGCGGATTTAATAAATTTACAATGTGAAGCCTACCACCAAAGGTATTGGAACCGACTGCGTAAGCAAATTTACTCGCTACGTCTATCACAATATTGTGCGCATTTCCAAATCCATTGTAATACGCATCGGTATCAAATACCACCGGCGTATCTTCAAAACTAACAGATTCGAGTCTGCGCATATCAAAAATCTGCATGCCATGAAGGGGAGCTTCAGCTACGACTACTGCATATCCGTTCAATACTTTTACATCGCGCCACAGGGAGGCAATGGTTTGCGTAGGCAAATAACCGATGTAAATGGGATATTGGGGCGAGGTGATATCAATGAATGCGGTTTTGTTGTCGAGACCCAGGGCCACAAATTCTCTTCCTGTCTCCGGATTGGTCCAACCCCACACGTCATTGGCATTCGCCGCTTCAAACATGGCAAGGGGCATCATGGCAGTCTGATCGATTTTGTCGCAGGGATAATCCCCGGCAAAACCATTGATACAGAGCTGAGCAAATGCGCTGCTGCTGAATAAAATAATAAAGAATGTAAAAAAAGAGGTAGAATATTTAGTCATAACGTTATTTTCACTTGCGAAGTAAAGGCTAAATATCCACAAATTCACCGCCAATTTTTGCCAGTCATGAATTCCTAAGCCAACTTTTTCAAATTATCCTTTCAGAAAAAGTAACTACATGTCTTGATATTGCTTGATTAAAACTGACAAGGGATTGCGTCGTTTTGCACATCATTCCATAGAACCGTTTCGATTTCTTATTGTTTCATTCAAATGAAAATCTCTGCGCCATTTTTGATCTATTGCTCCCTGGCTTTCTTAGCCATGCAAGCCTGCGGACAGCCCACTGATGGCGACTACATTTACCGAAAGGGAGACCCAAACGGCATCGGCAAATGGTATATGGGGCGCGAAATAGCCCACGTGATGGGATACCACGGTATGGACTGGCTGGAGAGACCGGACAGGCAAACGGAGGAAAAATCAGATCGCCTGGTGAAAAATCTGGACCTTATACCCACCGACATTGTAGCGGATATCGGAGCGGGGTCGGGATACCACGTATTTCGCATGGCGGGACAAACGGAGCGGGTCTACGCTGTGGATATTCAGGATGAAATGATCCAGGTGATGGAAGAGCGCAAGGCTGCCGGAGATTTTCCGCAGGTTTACATCGTGAAGGGTACAGAGCAATCTGTAAACCTTCCGGAAAATAGTTGCGACAAAATGTTGCTCGTGGATGTGTACCACGAATTTGCCTATCCAGAAGAGATGTTGGCCAGCATGCGTGAGGCTCTTCGGCCAAAAGGAAGGATCTATCTGGTGGAATTTCGCGCGGAAGACAAATGGGTACCCATCAAGGAAGTGCATAAAATGACTGCAGATCAGGCCCGAAAGGAATTTGAAGCCGCAGGATT
>JBBSDD010000438.1:0-3157 GCA_038249755.1 Flavobacteriales bacterium
CCGGTAGTATGGTCTTGTATGTGGCCTCGTTGGTGTTGAAATAGGGAATATTTTCGGTGTAAGGTTTATCACGGTTGTAACGAATGCGCGGCAGACCCGTCACTTCGCTCGTGATGCTGTCGGCGCGGTAGCCCGAAAAAGATATTGAATCAGCCATTTCCGACAATTTCCAATTGGTGGTAAACTGCCTTGTCGTTGCGGTCTCTTCATCAGCTACGCGCTTGAGCTGCACAATCAGATCTCGTTTTGTGCTCATGAAAGTGTGCAGGGTTTTGAGAAAATTGAGCGTGGCCTCCACACGCTTGTCGAAAGGCTTGAGCATGTGCGCTTCCGAAGTAAATCCGAAAGTATTGAAAAGCGCAACGTAACCTGCGCTATATCGCGGCCGATCATTAAAAAGATCCAGACCGGATTCCGGCGTTTTCCCCCTAAAATCAACGTACGGCGTCATCGGCTCATTGCGCTCAGCCATGCCGGAAAAAAGCGCTGGAAGAAAATCTCTCATGAGGAAAGATGCCTGAAGCGTGTGGTATTTTTCAGGAATGGAATGAATCAGCGTCATGGCCGCCGGATAGTCGGCGCCATTGGTGGTGTGGGTATCGACAAAAACTTCTGGTCCCCAATGGTGGTATATTTTGGCGAAAGCCCGCGCATTGCGGGAATCTGATTTGATAAAATCGCGGTTCAGGTCCAGGTTGCGCGCGTTTCCGCGAAAGCCATATTCCGCAGGGCCCATCTGATTGACGCGGGTGGTGCTGTTGCGGTTGAGTGCCCCGCCGATATTATACACCGGTATGATCACGTACACCACGTCATCATCGGGGTTTTCGAGTCGCGCTTTCGCGAAAGCGATACTGGCATTGACCCCGCCAGGCTCTCCGGCGTGAATGCCATTCATGATCAGACAAACGACCCGCTTCTCTTCGTGGATTTTTTCCGGATCGAAGGTTCCTTTGCTGTCGATGACAAAAGTCAGCAGCGGCAAGCCACTATCGGTGGTGTCATTCTGGAAAAGCCGGGCCGACTTTCGGTGTTGGGCTGCGAGGTCTTCGTAAGCCTTTAAAGCTTCGGAATATGTGGGCGTATAATTTTCAGGAAACTGGGCGAACGATACGGACGCGGGAAAGGCGAGAATAAGAAGGAGGGTGCGCAAACTGATTTATTTTGGAGACGAAGGTAATTCGACCAAATGGAAGTGCGACGCATTAATACGAACTTAACATTGGCTCACGAATCTTAATATTCCATTAAACTTCGGGCCTTCACAGGTTCATACTTTTGTAATATGAATTTGAAGCATCTGTTTTTCTTTTCAATCATGTTGGTTTCCGCCGCGGCTTTTGGCCATGAGCCGGATAAATCTACAGCCACAGCTGCTGTATCCGGAAAAATACTTGATGCCTCAAATGCCGAAGCCCTCACCGGAGCAACGATTTTTATCAAAGAATTAAATTTGAAAACCTTCGCTTCTTTTGACGGCACATATAGTTTCACCGATTTGCCTGCAGGCGTGTACACCATCGAAGTCAGTTTTGTGAGCTACGAGAAGTTGGTATACGAAAATGTTGACATCAAGCCGGGAGAATCATACCGCAAGTTTTATATGCGGGGAAATTAAGCCTGTCCAGGTTTATTCCTTCACACTTCCCACGTCTATTTTTTTGCCGCCGGCATATAGATACCTCAATCCAGGAGTTATTCGGCTTGAAGACGCAAATCTGATCAAAAGGGATGTGTGTTTTTTGACACGCCAAGGGTTTTGACAGTCAAATCAGGGGTTGATATTTTCCTTTGTGACAAGTGTATCTTCGTAAAACTCGACTATACCGCTGTCGATGTCATACATGGCGCCAACAATCATGATTTCGCCTTTTTCGATCATCTGTTCGAGGATGTAGCTCCGCTGAACGATAGATTTCGCTGTGCGCTTGACGTTTAGTACTGCCACGTTCTGCACAAAATGGGGATTGGAAGCATTCCGCTGATCGGGATCTTTTATGGTTTTCTCTTCATAAACAGCGGGTTGTATTTTGGATAGGAGCTCGGTGAGGTTGCCCATTTCCACATGGTCGCATGCGCCTTTAACCGCTCCGCATTTTGAATGACCGAGCACTACCAGCAATTTGGATCCGGCCAGTTTACATGCAAATTCCATGCTTCCAATGATGTCGGTATTGGCCACATTTCCTGCTATCCGGATAGAGAATATGTCTCCCAGTCCCTGATCGAAAATGAGTTCGGCCGATGTGCGGCTGTCGATGCAGCTCAAGATGGTCGCAAAAGGCCATTGTCCATTTCTCGTTTCATTGGCCTGCTGGAGCAAATCGCGGTTTGTGTTTAGGTTTTTTACAAAGCGGATATTGCCCTGCCGGAGCAGTTGAAGGGCTCTATCGGGCGTAATTTTTTTTTGGTCTTCTTTTGTAAGAGCTCTCATATTAAGATACTAAAGTATTATCCTCCGCGGCATTAAAGTCGCATTGCTAAAAACGGTTTGGTAGATTTTGAGGATCGTGCCAGATAATTTGTATAAAGGGGATTTAGTGGGAAGATAATGGGTTTGAAACTATTTTTTTTTTAAAATACTAAACCGAAAAAGGTTTGGATAATACGGAAAAAATCAAGTACAGCATACTTGAGAAAACAGGCGCGCTTTTCTGGGTTCCTGATTTACGTAAAAAAGCAGGGAAGAATTTTTCGGAGGCAGCGCAAAACAGCGAACTGTGGGCAAATGTATTGCGTATAAACCGGAAGTGTTGGTACAATGTTAATTATTTTGTCCAATGTTACCAAAACGTTAAGGAAATCTTATCTTTGGGTTACGAAAAAATGATTAAATCAAAAATTATGAAGGATATTATCTTAATCACGATCTTGAGTTTGTTCTCGCTTACAGTTGTAGAAGCCCAGAACGTCAAGTTGGTGTTTGATCAGCATTATGTTGAGCAAGACGCATCATTTGATGGTCAACTTTTGGTGTTTTATGATTACAACGATAAGCCTTATACTTTAGACGACGACGGATTGATCACAGGAAAATGGGCTACCTACCACGAGGATGGAACATATGAATCTATAGGCACCTTGTATAAAGGGGAGAAGAATGGGTTGTGGAGAAGTTGGGATCCTCAAGGAAACCTGCTATCAGAGGCATATTTCG
>JBBSDD010000439.1:0-3154 GCA_038249755.1 Flavobacteriales bacterium
ATCGAAGCACCAGGAAAATCCGGAATTCCTTAAATTGAAGCGCCTCGTAAGGAAATTTGTTTACCATGGAGAAATTAGGATGCAAAGCTAAGTGAGAGGTGATTTTTAAATGATTAAATTTTATAACTGTCCGAAGGGATGGATAATCTTAAAAAAATAAAAGGTGAGATTTATTTTAGAATAACCGTTATTGAATATTTCAACCTGATAGCATTCATCCGCATGTATTTGTTTTGTGCCGATAGCAATTGAATTTCATGAAAATACAGGCCCGATAATTCAACACACTTTCTATTTCTAATCAAAAAAGGGAATTCGCTTAAGGCGAAGGCTTTTGATATATAGATTCTCTTTCTGAAAATTTGTGATATCATCTGAAAAACCTGATAAGAATTCGATTTATACCTGATTAATATCACCTTTTTTGGAATGAGACTTGCGGTTCTTTGTGACGCAAGAAAAACCACGTAGTTGAAATCAATCACCTAAAAATGTACCAAGATGAAAAATACAACCCTGTTCCTGATTTTTACTTATTGTTCATTTCAAATTTCTGCTCAAACTTTCGCCTCGCGACAATCTGAAAGCACAATGACAATTGCCGGTACCTCCACTTTACACGATTGGGAGTCTGAGGTCACAGTCTTCAAAGCTTCATGCGCGCTCAGCGGAGATAAATTGGAGAAAGCATCTTTAATAGCTACAGTCGAATCCATTAAGAGCGGTACCTCTTCTATGGATGACAATACATACGAGGCTTTGAAGGAAGACAAGTTTCCTGAAATCACCTTTGAAACAACGGAAATCAAAATGGATGGCAACAAAGCCACCGCACGGGGCACCCTCACAGTTGCAGGCCAGTCCAAAATAATCACTTTGCCGATTTCCGCTGAAAAATGGAGTGGCAACCACCTGACGGTGACAGGGAGTTATAAGTTCAAAATGAGCTCCTTCGGAATCGATCCGCCTCGGGCCATGTTGGGTACCATTCGCACCGGAGATGAGGTGACCATCAAATTCAAGATTAACCTATACAATTAAAAACCAAAACCTGAAATCATGAGAAACAAATCAATTATCCCGATCCTGCTGAGTCTTTTTACAGCCCCGGTTGTCATGGCCCAACTACAGCCTGAAATACAATACTTCCGATACAATGACCAACGCGGTCTGAATGTTTTTGAAACGCCGAAAACCGATACCGTAGGATTTGAAGGAGTCAAGGTACGGGTCGGTGGCGACTTTGCTTTGCAATTTCAATCCATATCGCACTCCAACGGGAATGACACCATCGATTTGGTCGACTTGGGCTCGAATTTTAACCTGCCTACCGCCAACCTCAATCTGGATGTACAGTTGCATGATGGCGTCCGTATGCACCTCCGCACGTACCTTTCTTCCAAACACCATGAAGAAGCGTGGGTAAAAGGGGGATATATTCAATTCGACAGACTGAATTTTATTAAAACTGACTTTCTGAAAGGCTTTATGGACGTAGCCACGATTAAAATCGGTATGGATGATTTCAGCTACGGGGATGCTGTTTTCCGTCGTTCTGATAATGCCCGGGCCATTTACAATCCTTTTGTAGGTAACTATATCATGGATTCATTTACCACGGAGGCATTTGGTGAGGTCACGATTCAGAAAAATGGTTTCCTCGGCGTTTTTGGGATTACAAACGGAAAGCTCAACCAAAGCGTTGTAGTCACTGATATAACTGAAAATATGCCTTCATTTTATGCCAAGGTGGGATATGATGATGAGGTAGCTACGGATTTGCGCGTGCGACTTACTGGCTCCATTTACGTGAATACGGGTAAAAGCACCGGTACCTCATTATACGGTGGAGACAGGGCGGGAAGCCGTTATTACAACATCATGGCAACCAGCGATGTGGCTTCAGATTTTGATGGCCGCTTCAATCCAAGATTCAATAAATTGAGAGCAATTCAAATTAACCCCTTCGTGAAATACCAGGGACTGGAGTTTTTTGGAGTCTACGAAATTGCTGAAAATAGCGATGGTCTTGGTTCAGGAATGTACACCCAATTGGGTGCTGAACTGATCTACCGTTTTGGTGTCAACGAAAAAGTATACATCGGTGGCAGGTATAATAGCGTAACCGGAAACGATATTGATACCGCAGCGGACAAAGAAATTCAACGGTTGAACGTCGGGCTTGGTTGGTTTTTGACCAACAATGTGCTTGCAAAACTGGAATATGTGAATCAAACCTATTCAGGAGATGGATGGAATGCATCCAGATTTCAGGAGGGTGAGTTCAATGGTGTGATGTTGGAAGCCGTAATCAGTTTCTAAAATCCAAGCTGGATTTTCTAGACATCAAGATTGAATGGCGGTCACTGAGGTGATCGCTTTTTCTTTTTCAGTTTCACTCCAATTGGATATTAAATTGAATTTCGAGCATGTCCTGCGTCCGCACCGTTCCAAAGAATTTGATGGGAGGTTGAATGTCAAAAGCAGTCATTCGGATGGCATGGGTGCCGGAGAGAATCGTTTTGTTTCTGATTGTGTGAATCGAAGCCCTGTCGATTTTTTCCATTCTTGTTTTATCTGCGATTCGCAGTTGGACAGAGGTTGTGATATTTCCCCTACTTTGATCTGCCGTTGATTGATTGTAATGAATATCGGTAATGGTCAGCAGGATATGGGGATGTTCTTTGCTTTGCAACAAGTCCTGAAAATCTTTTGTCATCAAAGGCAGATCACAGGTAAACTCTGATACATTAAATATGAGTTGAAGACCATTGAATACTTCCGGGCTGTTTATCGCAGCTGTAACCTGTGATAAGGTGTCGTTGAGATGCACATTCCGCAAGTTGCAACTGAAATCAGACACATTGGTTTTTCCGGCAATTTTGAGTTCTGCGGCTTTGAGCACCACAGCTTTTTGTGCAAGGGTAAAAGGATTGTTGGCAAACAGAAAAAGACCCAATAAAAAGACAGTGACTATGCTGTTTCGACTCAAGAAATCCTTTCTATAGCGATCAGATGAAATCATGTTTGATGGCTCAAAGATTTTGTGCTTGTGGATGTTATCCAGCCGCACTGTGGACGAGAGCAAAGTACGTCAATGTTTCGAATGCATATATGCATTCAGGTTGAAAAGAAGAATGCAGATATCATTGAA
>JBBSDD010000440.1:0-3153 GCA_038249755.1 Flavobacteriales bacterium
CGTAATCTACGTTGGATTTACTTTGTGCAGGATGGGAAGAATCGTATTCCACTGGATCATCGCTCGCCACACCCGGACTTCCCTCAACTGCTTCCACAATTCCGAGGCCGTCAAGGGCGTCGAGCACATTTTGATCGGTGGTTTCAATCAGAATGGCATTAAACCACTTCAATTGATACACGATAAGCACATCGCCCAGATCGCGGACTTGCTGAATGTAAGCCGGATCGACTGGCAAATCCCGTAGATCGAGAGTTATATCCTGATTGTTCCTGCGGTCAATGGCCCTTTGAGAAAGGTAAGCCTCAGGCGCATCAAGGCTAAAAGGTGTATTTTCCTTATCGGAAAAATATACGAGGTATCTGTCCTGCCCTACCTGACCGAATAAAACCGGGGTGAAAAGACCAAATAATAAAACCAAAGAAAAAATCCTATTGCACACCATAATCAAGTATCTCCCATTTAAACTCCACTCCGAGGCGTATGTTCGCCGCAGTTGGAAAATTTGTATAATCAAGTCGGGTATCAAGATCCCGGAAATATCTGTAAATCAGGCCCACATCGGCGGCGTATATTTCAAAAGCCAGCTCGTCTTCCACAAAATTTTTATTGTCGCGCTGCAGTACTTTGATTGTCTGCGGAAAAACTATTTCATTGTAAGTTCTTTCCTGGAAAAGGCTGTCGTACTGATATATCCACGGTCCCAATGTGTTCAGCGCATTGCCATCCCAGGTAGCCGGGGCAGACACAGGAAATCCAAGTTTGACAAATCGGTTGTTTTCCTCCACCTTCTGCGCGTTTCGGTCAGTTCTTTTGGCAAACCACACATCGCTCAAATTCCATTCCTCTTCTTCATTTGATCGGGTATAACGCTCGATTCGCTGACTGGTCTCACCCATGGCATCCAGAAATTCCGATTCTATGACCTCCCGGATAAAAAAAACGGTTGTGTCGTGGATGCCGGGAATGTTTGGGTCGGGTTGATCGTGGTAAACAGAGTCGGCGCGATATTCCACGAAAGTGCCAACAGCAATGGGAAAAAATCCATATCCCGCATTTGCAGGTTCCGTGTCCCCATCATCTCTAACGCAAGAGACGCATACCAATACCGACAAATACAAAATACAGCGTAGACTCATAGACTCGATATATACAAATTACGGGACAGGAACCCCCTTATTAAACTTTTCCCGCGATATTACCTTTCCACTGGTGTCGTATGTCACAATTTCACCGTGAAGTTCGCCGTCCAGATACTTGCCCTCCCGCTGGACCTGAGTTCCATAAAGTCTTTGCACCGGAAAGGTGTTGCCAAATTCATCCTTATCCTCTTCTGTGCGCCATTCGCCCTGGGCAAAATATTCCTTAAACGAGCCGTGCTTTTTCCCGTTTTTATAATTGTACGCCGACCGCAGAATATCGTTGGGGTAATATTTTTCAAAACTCCCGTTTTGCAGGTGCTCCTCAGTGATATTTCCATTTCTGTACACGTAAATCACTTTGATTGAGCCGTCTGGGTTGTATTCATACCACGAACTTTCCTTTTTCCCGCTGAGATACGATCCTTCGATTTGCTTTTTGCCATCATCGTAATACATGGTGTATTTGCCCTCATATTGCACACCATCCACCACAGTGGCTTTGAGTTTGGGTTGACCATTTTGGTAAAATTGTTCCCAATCCCCATGTGGTACGTCGTCCTTATACGTCAATTTTTCAGCGACGCTGCCATCTGCAAAATAGACACGTGACAATCCATTTTTCTTTCCCTTCCGGTATTGCTCTTCGGAGGTGAGGGCACCTTCCGGTGAATAAAATCGCCAGGTGCTGTCGCGCTCCTGACCGATATACTTTCCCTCCGCCATCAGGATTTCATCGCCGGGATAATAGAGTTTGGCGCGACCAGATTTGCCATTTCCATAGTCCACTTCTACTTGCAGGCTTCCGTCTTCGTAGAACCGCTGCATCATTCCCACAGGCTGGTCATCTTTAAAAGTGGCTTTGTATGCGGGCTTTCCCGATTCGGGGTGAAATTTTTCCCAATAGCCCTGTTTTCGGTTTTTGGCGTCGGTTTTATTGGGCCCTGATACAGATTGCGCTTTCGCGGAAAAAACCACGAGCAGGAATGCCATTGTGAGCGGTATAATGGAGACCTTATATTTCAAATAGGTCGGAAACATACTATTATTGGTTCTTTTTATGGCCATGTATTGAATCGGCAAAATTGGTGAATTCTTTGGCAAAATGCGACCATGAAAACGCCTGCTTTCTCGCGTCAACCGCCCGGGCAAAATCGACCTCTTTATTTTCTGTAAAGAAACGCACCAATGCATCGGCTATTGCTTCGGGTTTGGGATCAGCCACATATCCCACCTCGCCGTGCGGTACGATTTCAGCCAGGCCACCTACATCAGTCACCAACATGGGTCGACCGAAGTGATAAGCGATTTGTGTCACGCCGCTTTGGGTAGCGGTGCGGTAAGTCTGCGCGACAATGTTGGCTGCACAGAAATAATTTTTCACTTCCTCCTGTGGAATGTAGTCATCGAAAATGAGCACCCTATCGCGTATACCCAGCCGATCAATCTGATCCATAAAAGCTGCTTTCGGCTCATAAAATTCTCCCGCCACAATGAGTTTTAGCCCGAGTGCTGTGATCCGGCTGTCGCCAAATGCCTCGATGAGCAAATCAAGACCTTTGTATCGCCTCACAAATCCAAAAAATAAAACATAGGAATCATCTGCCGACGACGGAGAAGTCCGTATTGAAAGGCCGAGCGCCTGCCGCGCCTGCGCTTTGGTGACAGGTGCACCAAAAACATCATAAACCGGATGGGGATGGGTATGGGTGGGTCGTCCGGGGGCGAGCATTTCCAGGTCTTTCGCCACACTTTTTGAGAGCGTGAAGAATGCATCACAATGCCTGAAAAACCATTGCGACAGGGTTTTATCGAAGCGATGGGGTTCGTGGGGTATGGCATTGTCTACCAATCCAATCACCGGGATGCCGTGGTTTTGAAGATATCTGGCAAGGGTGCCCTGTGCTGGTCCCATTTGCGGAAGCCAAAACCGGATGGCCACAAACCGCGGATTGAGTTTGATGATTTTCCGGGCAGTTTGAATCCAGGATAGGGGATTGATGCTGCTTAACCA
>JBBSDD010000441.1:0-3145 GCA_038249755.1 Flavobacteriales bacterium
AAAATACCACATGTTCAGGACCTGCAACAACTGGGCGAATACCCGGCTGAAGGAAATCGGAATCAAAAACAGCCTTTGGACCCCGATGGATTGGGAGGTGTTCTTTTATTTGGAGTGAACTGAATCTGCTTCAGGAGTAAAAGAAAGCGTATACATCACAATCCAAGATATTTCTTCTGCTCATCTTTCGAAATTATTCTCGCCTGTCCTTGTTCAGCCTGGGCTATTGACTTATCTATTTTTGCGTAAAATTCATCTTCGGTCATGGCAGCGGAGTCCTTTGATTTTCCCGCTACGAAACGAACCTTCATTTCTTTCAATAATAATTCAAGCAAAGATTTTTGCTTTTCATTTTTTGGATAAATCGTAATAGGTTCCATCACACGTTTTATTGGGATTCTACAAATTCAATGAATGTCCAGAAAGAGCACTGAACAAACCAAAAGTACAGATTTAAGACGAAAAATTGAAACTGGCTTAGAGACAACATCCTTCAGTCCTTACACCGCCATCGAAAACTTCCTTTCTGCAATCCCGCTCACATAATCCCTGTCGAAAGCCGCGCAAATATTTCGGACGAAAAGACGGCCACGCATGGTAATTCCCATTTCATCATCGCCAATCAGCACAAGTCCATCTGCTTCGGCCCCGACAAGTTTCCCAAGGCATCGGTGCATGTATTGACTTTCGTCAAAACTGGCTTCGGCCCATGAAGTGCGGTGGCGGCAGATCAACCGCAGGATGTGCTTGCGGATGTACATTTCTTCGCGGTCAAGCAGGTGGCCTTTGACGATGGGAAATTCGCTGCGATCCACAGCCGCACGATACGCTTCCACGGTTTTTGCATTTTGCGCAAAAGCGCTGCCAATATCGCTGATGGAAGATACTCCCAAGCCGATCAGATACGAGGTGCGCAGGTCGGTATATCCCATAAAATTCCGGTGAATCCGGGCGTGTTTATAGGCGCCGTACAAACTATCGGATGTCAATGCAAAATGATCAAAACCAATGGATTGATAACCGGCATGAAGCAATTTATCACGGCCATTCATAAAAAGTTGCAACTTGGTTTCGGGGTCGGGAAGATCGGCTTCGCTATAAGCGCGCTGACCCGGCCGCTTCCAGGGCACGTGGGCGTAGCTGTAAAAAGCAATACGGTTTGGACGAAGCGCGATGACCTTGTCCACGGCATCCATCACACCTTCCATCGTTTGAAACGGCAACCCGTAGACCAAATCGTAATTGATGGAGCGGTAACCGATGGCCCGGGCTTTTGCGGTAACGCGCTGCACATCTTCCGGGGTTTGGCGGCGGTTGATGGCTTTTTGCACCACCGGATCAAAATCCTGCACACCCAAACTCAGCCTGTCAAATCCACGGTCGAACAACATTTGCAAATGTGCGTCAGTCGTATTGTTTGGGTGGGCTTCGAAACTGAAAGAAGCGTCCTGGCTCACATCCGCAAGTTCCAAAATGGAATCGATCAGGTGAGCGAGATTCTCAGGCGTAAAAAACGTTGGCGTGCCCCCACCGAGATGGATTTCGCGGATTTTTGGCTTTTCGCCAAAAAGCGCCAGATAAAGCTTCCACTCCTTGATCAGGGTCTCAATGTACGGCCGTTCCACGCTGTGGTTTACCGTAATGCGGGTATTGCAACCGCAATATGTGCACAGACTTTCGCAATACGGCAGGTGAATGTAGAGCGCCAGTCCGGTCTCGTTGGCCTTTTCAAAACCCTGCTTGATTTGGGAGAGATAAATATTGCTGTCAAACTGCGCTTCTTTCCAATTGGGAACAGTGGGATAACTGGTATACCGCGGCACGGGTACGTTGTATTTTTCTATCAGATTTTTCATGGTGCACATTCCATTTGAGCATTGGCAGTAATTCCCAGCTCCGGGCTGAGATAAGGTATACCGAGGCCGAGGCCCCGGATGATGAAAAGGATGGCGATAAAAGTGGCCATTCCGGTAGCAATTTTTTGAAGTCGCAGTCTCCATTGGCCTTGCACGCGCAAACCGGTATAAGCTACGAGCAGCAGTGTGGGTGCAGTGCCCAATCCAAAAAGGGCCATAAATGCCGCGCCCTGCCAGGGATCGTAGCTGGCCAAAGCACCCGCCAAAGCGAGATAAACCAGACCGCAGGGAAGCAGGCCGTTAAAAAAGCCGAGTCCGAGCAAGGCCGGAGCGCGGTGGCTTTTCAGGCGGCTGGCCATGGCTCGGGTGATGCGGCTTTGGTAACCGGAGAGCGCTCCGTTTGGCAAAAGCCTGTGGGAGAATTTGGGCATCCAGATAAATATCAGCATCCCCACGCCGGCAGCAATGGACAGGCCTTGTTGAAATCCGGACATGCTGAATCCATAGCCCAAGGTTCCGAATAGAAATCCCAGAATGGCATACCCTGATATCCTGCCAAAATGGTAGATGCCATATGCAAGGGCTTTGTGCAAGCTGCCGCCTTTGCCGACAGGAATTGCCAGCGCGATAGGTCCGCACATGCCCGCACAGTGCAGGCTTCCGGCAAATCCAAGTCCCAGGGCTGGCAGGAGCATCATAGCACGATTTGTTTTTCGGCGTAATAATCTTTTCCATCAATGTCAAAACGTACACTGACTTTATACCTTCCGCGCAATCCGCGGGGAACGATGGTCATTCTGTTTTGGGTATCCAGAAGTAAGGAATGTGATTCGTCGAGCGTGGCATCATCGGGCTTATAAAGTCGCACATCTCCTGTCGGGTGTGCTTTTGCCGAAAGGCCCGTAAACTGCACTTCCACCAGTCCATTTGCGGAAGCGAGCTCCACCTGAAACGGCGCAGCGGCCATATTTCCGGAAGCGTCGATCTGCCCCTGCAGGAGCAACTCGCGTGCGTAATAGTCTTCGTTGACGAGCTCGTTGTCGTACTGCATGCTCACAATGAGCATCGTGATCATGAAGGTCATGAAGATCCCGTAAACGATTGCGATTTTGTGTCCCCAATTTAATTTCATCATTTGCGTGTATTAAAGTGGTCCGGTGATCCGGATTTCTACCGTTTCCAAAAGCTCACCTTCACTGTTGTAAATGCCGAGTTCTGTTTCGGTTTTGCCAAATTCAAAGGCATCGGCAGGTGCGGTAAGGAAAAACGAACCTTCGGCCACTTCCTGT
>JBBSDD010000442.1:0-3141 GCA_038249755.1 Flavobacteriales bacterium
CGTGTTCAAATTTTTTAGGGATTACATCTGGAAGGCCGGATTTCTGGACGGCTTCCAGGGTTTACTCATAGCGATCAATTCAGCACATGGTGTATTTTTGAAATATGCCAAATTGAGAATGATGCACAAACATAAAAACGCTGATTCAGACCTCGAAAAGGACTGAAATAGTAGTAAATTGTTATCGCATTCAGATCGTTTTTCCTGATTAGGAATCCTATATTGGCGTAGTTCACCGAAACTTTATGTGTTAAGATAACTCAACATACGTGTTAATTATATTAAATTGGCGGTGTAAAATAATTGCGTAAAAAATGAAAATCAGAGATTTGTTATTGGGGTTGGTTATTTGTCTAAGCGGACAGGGTGTGGTTGGTCAGGTTACGGAGTTGGGACTTGTGCGCACTGCGCTCCAGCAGAAGGGGGAGCGTCTGACGCCCAGTGATCTGAATGAATTGGTGGTGACCGACTTTTACCTGACAAAACGCACAGGTATCACGCATTTATATGCCAGTCAATCAATTCATGGTATCGCTGTTGTGAACAGCAATCTTACCGCAGCCATCGATCCAGCCGGTGAAGTACGTAGTTTGCAATACAATCTTTTTCCAAACATTGCTTCTAAGGTCTTCACTGCCAATCCCGGTATCGATTTGGCGACTGCCGTAAACACCACCTTGGGCAAAGTTGCACCTCAGGTCACTGCATCTGCTTCTCAGCCTTCCGGCAATAAGTTCGTGCTCGAAATGGTGGGTCCCAATGATTATCAGCACAAAACCACGGGTGAGTTGGTGTACTTTATCACACCAGAATCCGAGGTCAAACTCGCATGGTCATTTGATATTGATCTGCCTTCCGGCAAACATTGGTGGCACTTTCTTATCGATGCTGTCACTGGAGAAGAATTGAGACGGCTCGACTGGCAGATTTCGTGCAATGTCAACCACTTGCACAACGCACTGTGCGCGGATCAAGCTCCGGAATCGTCAAATCTATCTGAAGAGTTTACCACGGAAGATGGATCGGGATACAATGTTTTTGCTTTCCCAGTCGAAAGTCCGATTCATGGATCAAGATCGCTGGTTTCTGAACCTGGATTTGCTTTGGCATCTCCCTTCGGATGGCATGATACCAATGGTTTTCCCGGAGCTGAACACACCATTACGCGCGGAAACAATGTTTACGCATATGATGACATCAACGATCAAAATCAACCTGGCTTTAGTCCCAATGGAGGAAGCGACTTGACATTTGATTATCCGCTCTCCCTGAATCTGCAGCCACAATCCTATACTTCTGCAGCGATTACCAACCTTTTTTACGCCAATAACCGCATTCACGATTTGCTTTACCAATACGGCTTTGACGAATCTGCGGGCAATTTTCAGGCAAACAATTACGGAAATGGCGGTTTCGGCCAGGATTGGGTGCGTGCAGAAGCCCAGGACGGCGGAGGATCGAACAATGCGAATATGGCCACCCCACCTGACGGGGATCAACCGCGCATGCAAATGTATCTTTGGTCTTCCTCAACTTCTGAAATCAGTTTTCTCCATATCAACGAACCAGAAGCGATTGAGGGAAATTATCAGACCTCAAACATAGCCGCATTCGGCCCACCGTTGCCGATTGAGGGCATTACCGCAGATGTTGTGCAGGGTTTTGGACCCAATAACAATCCCAATGCTTGTGGCTCAGTGGCAAATTCAGCTGCCCTTGAAGGAAAAATAGCCCTGATAGATCGCGGAGGATGTAATTTTACAGAGAAAGTTTTAAACGCCCAGGCAGCTGGCGCGGTTGCGGTGATGATCGCAAATAATGTGGCAGGTGGAGCAACGGAAATGGGTGGTTCTGCTGATGGTATTACGATTCCCTCGCTGATGATTTCTCAGGCCAATGGCAATCTCATTAAAAATCAGCTTAATTCAGGAGTCACTGTCAATGCGTCTTTGGGATTTTTTGGTGATGGTGGCAACATCAAAGACGGAAGTTTCGACAATGGGATCATCATTCACGAATACATTCATGGTCTGACGAACCGCCTCACGGGAGGTCCATCTCAGGCCGGATGTCTGGGCAATGAAGAACAAATGGGTGAGGGGTGGAGTGATTGGTATTGCGTGATGTTAACCATGGATTTGTCTGTTTCAAATCCGGTTTACCGCCCCATTGGCACTTTTGCGGTAGCGCAATCGCCATCCGGTCAAGGCATACGTCCGGCCGCTTACGACACGAGTTTTTCTGTAAATCCTTTCACCTATGCCAATTTGAACAATGGCAATATTTCGATTCCACATGGAGTTGGGTTCATTTGGGGCACCATGTTGTGGGATCTTACCTGGGCTTTGGTGAATGAATACGGTTTTGATCCTGATATGGAGTCGGGAACAAGCGGAAACAATCTGGCTTTGCAATTGGTCACAGATGGGCTGAAATTACAGGTTTGCGAACCTGGATTTGTCGATGGCCGCGATGCCATTCTATTGGCAGACGAAATTGCCAATGGCGGTGCAAATGCTTGTTTGATTTGGGAAGTGTTCGCCAAAAGAGGCCTGGGTTTCAATGCTGATCAGGGTTCTTCACAGAGCCGATCGGATGGTACAGCCTCATTTGAACTTCCTCCCATTTGTCAGAACATCGTCGCAGCCCCTGTTGCTGATTTTGATATCAGTGCCCAAACCACTTGTGATGGCTTTGTAACTTTCACTGATTTAAGCACAAATACACCACAATCCTGGATTTGGGAATTTGGAGATGGTGAGACGTCATCCGACCAGAATCCAATTCACAATTATTCTCAGCCAGGCACATATACGGTAAGTCTTACCGTCACCAATCTGCTCGGTAATGATGTTGCATTGACTGACGAACCAGTTGTTTTTCAACCCTTGGAAACGCCGGAAGTGGAAGAAGAAGTTTCGGGATGTGATGGGGAGGAGGTATTTTTGACTGGTACATCTGCGACAGGAACGCTTGCCTGGTATGATGCGATGGACAACTTGATTGGCTCTGGAAATAGCTTGCCTGTTTTACTGAGCGAATCAAACAATTTCTATTATGCCAAATCAATAAACGATGATTTTGAAACAGTGAATGTGGGTCCTGACGATGGATCAATTGGCATCGGAAATTACCACAATA
>JBBSDD010000443.1:0-3139 GCA_038249755.1 Flavobacteriales bacterium
TATTGATCTGCACAATATTGCGGTGTTGATTGAGCATATTGCTCAATTGAGGCGGGGTGAATTGCAACAAAGAAAAACGGGGTTCGGCTTGAGGCAGATTTGGTACATAGGTTTCAAATACCGCGCGCAAACTATCTCCCGGAGGGCCCATCCAGAGATTCTCGCTCATCACCACCAAAACTTCGCCTGATTCACCTGAATGTCGCGGCAGCCTTCGACCTTCTTTTCCTGGTTCACAACTGGATAAAATCAGTGGAAAAAGTAAAAAGGTGAAGAAGCGTAAATTCATGTCGTGGGCGGAATTTTAATTTTTTGTCCTGGTTTTAGGCGATCATAATTCAACCCAGAGTTGGCTTTTTTAATGTCGGTTACGCTTATTCCAGGATATTTATTCGCGATATCCCAAAGCGTATCACCACTCTGAATGGTGTGTGTTATGAACTTAGAATTTTTACCAATAATCGCTCCATTTTTAAGCTTTTCAACTTCAGACTCAGGAACTGATTTTGCTGCTGTTGTCTGATTGTTCCCGGTTGATTTACTTTGTACGACAAGTTTTTGACCGGGATGAATATTATTGCTTTTCAGGTTGTTCCAATCTTTTAGTTCAGTTACACCAACTTTGTGTTTTTGTGCGATGAGTCCGAGTGATTCTCCACTTCGCACGACGTGCGTGGTCTTAGAATCAGGTAAAATTTCGGCAATTTCAAGCTCGGCTGCTTGAACAACAGGATAGAAATTTTCCAGGCTGTCTTCATTGGCAAGGTATTGACCTATCGCAGTCGATGGAAGATAGACCACCCGACATTTTTCCCTTTGTGGAATGGTATTGGTTTTAAAGGATGGATTGAGCTTTTGAACTGTTTCCAGAGGAAGTTCTGAAAAATAAGCAACTTGCTCCATGGTAGCTTGCCGGCAAATGTGCACGGTATCGAGTTCCGCATATTGCAATACAGGTTGCACCGGATAAAGATTGTGCTCTGTAGCGTAATTCATGATGTAGTTTACCGCTATAAATGCCGGAACATAACTTCTTGTTTCCTTTGGCAGGAAAGGGCTGATCGCCCAAAAATCTTTTTTCCCACCGGAACGTCTGATGGCTTTGTTCACATTGCCAGGACCGGAGTTGTAGGCAGCCAGGACAAGATTCCAGTCGTGGTACATGCCATAAAGATATTTCATGTATCGACAGGCAGCGATGGTTGATGCATATGGATCGCTCCTGTCATCTACGTATGTATCTACTTCCAAACCATACATTTTGCCAGTGCTATACATGAACTGCCAGAGGCCGGTAGCACCCACACGCGATTTTGCGGAAGCATTCAATGCGGACTCAACCACAGCGAGATGCTTTAACTCCAGTGGCATGTCAAATTGATCGAGTTTTTCTTCAAACATGGGATAGTACAATGCTGCCAACCCCAATACACGCGAAGTAACTCCTCGTTTCTGGACAGCATACAGGTTGATAAATCCTTTTACATAATTGTTGTATTCGAGGCTGATTGGCGTTTGACCGTTGAGATAGGCCATCCGTGCCGACATTACCGAATCTGAAAATACCGGCACAAAATCAGCCGGGTAATTATATACATTCAAACAATTGCTGTCGACCTGAAAATCCTGCCATTCGATGAGTTTATCTTTCCACAAACCATCAAGGGCAGCCAATACCGCGTCGTCCCGGTATATTGTTGCGGCGACAATCGTATCCGGTATTATGACGTCTGCGAAGATTGTATCAGCTTCCTGAGCTTGAATGGTAAAAGAAGAAATAACAACAGCAAAGCTGCTTATGAGATGAAAAATGAACTTAGATCGCATGGTCTGTAAATTAAGGAGTTGAATCTATCTACGCAATTTGCGGGGAGAAGTTAGAAAGAACAACCAGAAAAATAGGCAAAAAATCGCCGGCCCTCCCTTCTTTTTACACCACTTCTTTGAACGCTACCGTGTTCATTAAGTTGTGGGAGAAATGCAGGAGTTTTGCTTCATCAAATGCACCCGCCATAAACTGAGCGCCAAACGGAAGGCCGCTTTCAGTGTGGGTGAAAAGTGGAAGAGAAATAGCCGGTAATCCAGCCAGATTGGCGTGGACAGTGAATATATCTTCCATATACATCTTGATCGGATCCTTCAGGTTGTCGCCGAATCGGAATGCAGTTCCCGGCGTGGTAGGAGTCAGGATGAAATCATAATCCTTAAGAATTTGGTCTGTTTTCTCTTTCAGTATGCGTCTTACTTTTTGACCTTTGGCGTAATAAGCATCGTAGTAGCCGGCGCTCAAAACAAAAGTTCCCAACATAATCCGTCTTTTGACTTCCTTTCCGAAACCTTCGGTGCGACTTTTCCGGTAGGTGGAATTGATATCAGTCGCTTTTTCACTTCTGAATCCAAAATGAATACCGTCATAACGCGACAGGTTTGAAGATGCTTCAGCCGTGGTCAGTATATAATATGCCGGCACCAGATATTTTAATTCCTCCAGGTGAACAGGTTCTACTGTGTGACCCTGACTTCGGAGCTGAGCGATGAGTTCGAAATGTTTTTTCCTGACATCAGCATCCACTGCCTCATTCTCCACGCATTCTTCAATATAACCTATACGCAAAGGCTTCAGGTCACTATTGAAATCGGATAAGTTTCCAGAATCGTGATGACTCGAGGTTGAATCCATCACATCGTTACCGGAAATAACTTCAAGTACAAGCGCGCAATCACGCACGCTATGAGCGATCGGCCCTATCTGATCAAAAGAAGAGGCAAATGCAATGAGGCCGTGACGGCTTACCTTGCCGTAAGTCGGTTTGATACCCACCACCCCGCAAAAAGAAGCCGGCTGACGTATAGATCCACCCGTATCACTTCCAAGTGCAACAAGGCAGCATCCAGCAGCAACAGCCGCCGCCGAGCCACCCGAAGAACCGCCGGGAACGTATTCGATGTTCCTTGGATTTTTGGTGGCACCGTAAGCCGAATTTTCATTGGAGCCTCCCATGGCGAATTCATCACAATTCACGCGGCCGATGATGATGACGTCTTCTGCCAGCAACCTTTCCACGGCAGTGGCACTAAAAAGCGACTCGAAATTTTCAAGAATTCTGGAAGCAGCGCCGACCTGATGACCTGCATAGCA
>JBBSDD010000444.1:0-3122 GCA_038249755.1 Flavobacteriales bacterium
AAGTCCCCCATCACCACATGTTTCGTATTGGCAGCCGATGGACCGTCGAGTACAACCACTTCGTTTCCGAAGTTGCCGCTTCCGTCGTTGTCTTTCCACACAAGTTGATTGGCATTGCTGTAAAAGACCATTTGAGGCGCGCCATTATTGTACAGATCGCCAAAGGCCACCACGCGGCTATAGCTGTTGGCAGGTTTTATTATTCCGCCGTTTGAAAATGAAGTGCCGTCGTTGTTTTGAAATTTTCTGATGGCCACATCACCTGCCTCGTTCCACACCACCAGGTCGGCAAAACCGTCGGTGTTCAAATCTACGAGTTCATGTTGCAGCTCTTCACCCGCAGAAAGGTTCACATTGATCAAGCCTGATGAACCACCCATGCCGTCGCTCAGAGATACAATAATAGAATTTTCATTTTTGACAGTAGAAAGGTCATGGATGCCGTCACCATTGACATCACCAAATGAAAGCGAAGCAAATTTGCCTTGCACTGTGAAGCTTTCGCCAAATTCCTCATAGGTGCCCGACCCGTTGCGGGTATACAATGAAATGAAGTGGCTGGAAGAAGTCTTCTCAACCACAACCACTTCATCCTGCCCGTCGTTGTTTAAATCAGCGGCAAATACTTCTTTCGTTTCGTTATTCGACATCACGGATTCTTCAATATAGGTGCCGTTTCCCTGGTTGATCTGGGCGATCACTTCCTGTTCACCTGAAAGCGCTGAGCGCACAAACAGCCCATCTGTAAATCCATTGCCGTTGAAGTCGCCGACGGCCGTAGATCTCGGATTGGCCCAAACCAAACCAATCGATGGGTTCGAAGTCATGTGCCAGTCGTTCCTGCTGTAGTCACCTGGAGCAAGACGATCATAAATCATCAGGTAATCTCTGTTGAGTTCCCTGCCTGATTGTACAATTTCTACTTTCCCGTCACCATCCATATCTGCAGCAAACAAGGCCATGCTTTCGGTGGCCGGAATAACGTAGTACAAGTCGGTATACGCGGCCGTCAGCTGCCCATAGTTGGCCAGATAGGTTGGTGAAAGATGGAGTCCGTCTGTTGCACTGAACACAACCTCTTCGAATCCGTTGCCGGAAATATCTGCCAGCACGGCGTGGTCAGCGAGGTAAGGGAGCGGGGCACCGAAGGAGCTGCTGTTGTTGTTGAAAAGCTGATTTTCCGCACTCCCGTCCCCATTGTTGAGCATCAACTGCACCCCATTGATGTAGTAACTGCACTGTTCTGAATACTCCTGGTTGTATGCATAATTCGCAACGATATCCGGATACCCGTCATCGTTCATATCACTGACAAAGAGCTGACGGTACACCCTGCGGTTTGTTATGCCCAAATCGCTCTCCTCGTAGTTGCCGCCCCCTGTATTTTCGAGTAGGCGAAGCGTACTCTCGGCAACACCACAACTACCAATATCCCAGTTTACAGAGCTAAAGAGCAAAAGGATGTCATCATCTCCATCAAGGTCAAAATCGACGACCTCAAGCCCGGTGGAGTAGATTTCTGGCGATGCCAGTAAATCTTCAGATTCTGTAAAAGTATGATCTCCATTGTTCAAAGCATACGCGGCCGACATCCCATGGGTAAAAACAATGTCGGTGAGGCCATCTACGTTGACATCGGTGAAGGCCATATCGCTCATGCTATCGAGGTAAAGGATGGACGGCAGCGCATTGCTGCCATTCGGAATAAATCCGCCCATACCGTCGTTGAGAAATACGGAGAGTGTGATGCCTGAAAAAATGAAAATATCCTCATAACCATCTTGATTGATATCAAACGTTCGCAGCAGGCTCACAGCGCCTGGAGTGGATAGAATAGGAGAATAATTGCCACCTTCGTTTTCGTAAAGCACCACCTGCGCAACTGTAGAAAGCAAGATATCGATATCCCCATCATTGTCGCTGTCAAACACCAAAAACCGGGTAATGCCCGCATCGGCCATCAACAAGGTATCGGCATCCTTAAACTCCGTTTCACCCATATTTTCATACAGTGCAATCATATTGTTTTTCCTGCCCACCAGGTCAACCAGACCATTGTTATTAAAGTCTACCGCTTTTAAATCTTTTACGTGCACCTGGCTGGCCATCGCCTGCACAATTTCCGCATCGCCAAATTGGCCCTGGACTTTAGCACAGGTCAATAGCCCAATCACTATACAAAGGCACAACATTTTATTTTTCATATCTAAAGAATTGGTAAAAAAAAACGCTGTAATATAACAATTACAATTTTTCATCTCAATTTTTTAACAGTTCTTCGATGAATTAAAGGGTTGAGAATGAAGATCGATTGACGGAAAGTGGGTCTTGGGTTGAGGGTTGCGGGTTGCGGGAAATCTCCTGACGATACCGCCAGATGATAAGATATTCACTCCCTGATCGCCGGCGGGCATTCGGGATGACAGGCCCCCGGGATTATAGGGGGAGTGAAATGGGCGGCTGCGCCTAAAAACGCACAACCTTCATTCTTTTCATCCCTTCATGCCCTTCATGTTAAAAAACAGTTGCGGCGAAGCAGCAACCCACACCCTCCATACTCCTGAAGCTGCTTGCAGCTCTCCTTGCACAACCGCTCACTGTTGGCAGGGTCTGCGACCGCTGCCAGAGTATTTGCGCCATCCCAACTCAAAACTCCCAACTCCTGCCTCGACTCCGCCCGGCCGCCGGTATTCCCAACTCCGTATTCGCAATTCCCAACTCAGTTCCCAACCACTATCTTCCGCGTATGGCGCAAATTACCCCCCTCATACAATTGCAGGATGTACGTGCCGACGCTCAATTGATCCAGATTCCACTCAAGTCTGGCATTGCTGACATTTGTACTCATCAACACCCTGCCGCTCAGGTCGGTGAGTAGAACCCGTGAATCCTGAACAAAATGTCCTTCAAAGTCGATGTAAAGTACACCGGTACTGGGCACCGGATATACCGAAATATTATTTTGCGAAAGCGAGCCCGTGGAAGAAATGATATACAGATAAGTCTCTGACTCAGACGAACACCCATTTTCTGAAAAGACCATCACGCTGTACAAGCCTTCATTGGTGCCGGGAGTGAACGTTGATTCATTGGCGCCTTCGATGATCTCCCCTTCAAAATAC
>JBBSDD010000445.1:0-3121 GCA_038249755.1 Flavobacteriales bacterium
ACCCCAGATGAAGGAGATTTTGAGTTTGGAAAAACGATAACGCCAGCTTACGTTCCGAACGACAATGACAAATACTTCCAGAACAATGACAATCTGGTAGATTGGTTGCGACAATATTCTGTAGAAAAAGACGAGGTTTACATTCGGGGATTTTTAGGTAAAATGCTCTTTAGCGGTCAGGAAACTTTGAAAAAATGCTCCGTACTGTCGGGAGGTGAGAAAGTGAGATGTATGATTTCCAGAGGCATGTTGGCCGGCCCAAATCTTTTACTTTTGGATGAACCGACAAATCACCTGGACCTTGAATCAATTACAGCCTTCAACAATGCGTTGATCGATTATCCAGGTACAGTGATATTCACCACACATGATCAAACTTTCAGGGAAACCTCTGCCAATCGTGTAATAAATATTGGTGCGGAAGGAGCTAAAGACGGCCGGGTGGTGAAAGAAGAATTGGAAATGAAATAATTTGCTTTGGCAACGGAGGAAAATTACATAGAAATTAACCGGAATTCATGGAATAGCCGGGTGGATACGCACGTAAAATCCGAATTTTACGATGTGGAAGGTTTTTTGAAAGGGAAAACAACATTGAATGACATTGAACTTGGACTCTTAGGAAACATTCAAGGCAAATCGGTTTTACATCTTCAGTGCCACTTTGGGATGGACACACTGTCTTTGGGACAGATGGGTGGAAAAGTTACAGGAATGGATTTTTCGAACAGAGCCATTGATAAAGCCCGGGAACTTTCAAGTCTTACAGGTATTCCTGCAACGTTTATTTGTTGCGATCTCTACGATTTACCTGCGCATTTAAGTGATACTTTTGATATCGTTTACACAAGCTATGGCACAATCGGTTGGTTACCGGATTTGGATCGATGGGCCGCCATTATTTCCAAGTTCCTAAAACCTGGCGGAAAGTTTGTTTTTGTTGAATTCCATCCCGTCGTTTGGATGTTTGATGATTTTTTTAAGGAAATCAAGTATAATTATTTTAAAAGTGATGCCATTCATGAGACCGAATCGGGGACTTATGCCGACCGAAATGCACAATTAAAATCGACTTCTGTTTCATGGAATCACGGACTTAGTGAGGTGCTGACCAGCTTAATCAAGAAAAATTTAATGATCGAAAAGATCGAGGAATATGATTATTCGCCTTATCAATGTTTTCAAAAATGTATTGAATTCGAAAAAAACAAATACCGAATCGAACATTTTGGAAACAAGATTCCAATGGTTTACAGCCTGGTTGCCATTAACCAGATTCTCTAATCAAGGATGAGACAGAAATTGAGAACCGTTAACATTCACTTCCAAAATGATTTGATATATTTGACTTTCATCAAAATACCGAAGTTATGAAATCAAAATCGCACCATATTCTCGTCCTGGTCATCACTTTTGCTTGTTCTAACCTTTTATGTGCACAAGTCGTACCGCTCTCAGATGGCGAATATGCAGAAGAGGAAGTGTCCACAGATTTTACAGATGAACAAGTCGTAAGCTTTAACAATGTCAGAGAATCTATTACCGCACTTCAATTTCAGGCAGAAAAAGACATGGAGCAGGCGCTGAAGTCAGAAGGAATGACCATGCAGCAAATCACTGAATTAACAACGCGGCAAAGAGAATCCGTTCAAAATGGAACAAGACTTACCGAACAGGAAGCGCAACAACTCGCCAAAGCCAATGAACAAATGCAGCGTATTCAACTGGAAACCCAGCCAAAAATCATGCAGGCAATTGAAGATGAGGGTTTGGCGATGGAAGAATATCAAAATATGCTGAAGGCTTATCAAACGAATGAAGCCTTTAAAAACAAGGTGAAAAGTATGTCATCTCATTAATTGCTCGTGAATCAATTTGAAAAAAGCCACCTTTTGGGTGGCTTTTTGATTTAATTTTCTTCAGAAATAATCCGGGATACAAAATCATATGAAATCTATTACACTATCGAAACATGACAGGTAGCCAATTAAAACAAAAACTTCTGCATCATCTGCAAGGTCTGTATCAGCATAAAATTCAAAACGTGCAAAATGAAATTCTATCTATGACCCCATCCCGCGATAGTGATATGAAGAACAGTGCCGGTGATAAGCACGAAACGGGCAGAGCCATGATGCATATTGAATTGGACAACCACAAAAAACACCTGGCAAAACTGCTTGAACAGAAGAATGAACTGGAAATGATTGATATCCGCATAACGGAGGAAACTATTCAATTTGGAAGTATTGCGATCACTTCTTCAGGAAATTATTTTTTTTGTGTGGGAATCGGAAAAGTGGCTATTGACGGAGCTGATTGGTTTTGTGTATCTATGATCTCTCCTGTCGGAAAAGCTTTACAGGCAAAGGTTGCAGGTGACGAGATTACTTTTAACGGGAAAAAAATAAAAATTGAAGAAATAATCTGAATCAGATAATTCCTATCCGCTCAGAATGAGCAATTGCTTTTTCGCTCCCGGAAAAATAACATGTATACACGCCCATAGATTCCATATTTGTCATTATCGCGTTGATGTGCTTTTTTTCAGTTTTTCCGGTTTGCCTGATATAGACTGCCTTGACACTCGCAGGAAAAATCTTAATGATTCTTTCGTATATTTTCGGGTCATGGTGGGAGTCGTCACCGAGTAATACATATTTCAGATCGGGGTAAAACGATATAATATCTTTTATTTTATGAAACTTGTGGTCATGATTGCCAAGACCTGTTGATAGAAAATCGCGTATTCCTGTTTTTATATTTTTCAATTTAATAACAGCTTTCGGCAGGTCATGAATGGTCGCAAAATCATTGATAAAGCCATACAAATTCCATTCACTACTGGATACATAGAAAAAAGAATTAAATGAAGCATCTTTTGTCTGCCCTCCTGCACTCAGCCGCTGATAATGCCGAACCACATCCTTAAAGATTTTTCTCTTATTGATATTTTGCGAAAGCATTACAAAGAGCTTCTTGAAAAGCCGGTTGCTGTAAGAAATCAAAAAAGTATCATCTATATCAGAAATAATGGCAACCTTGCTTTTGAATGGTTTCAGAAATTCGCCCCTTTCAACAATGCCTATATCCATTAATTTACATGAAACAGTATATTCAT
>JBBSDD010000446.1:0-3120 GCA_038249755.1 Flavobacteriales bacterium
ATTTTCCCCGGCTTTCGGTTGTTGCAGCCAACGGTCCATTCACCTGGGAGCGCTTGCCTGCAGTCGGTCGGGACATGTCTTTCCGGCTCAGCGTGCGCGACAATGCACCGGGAGCAGGATGCACGCAATATGCCGACATAGATGTCGTGGCCGTGCCTACCGCCGGACCTTTTCAGATAATATATCCAAGTGTGTCTGGAATTTCATGGCAGGCATTTGATTATGAAACTGTCACCTGGGATGTGGCGAATACCACAGCTTCGCCAATCAATGCAGACCTTGTGGATATTTTTCTATCTACGGATGGTGGACAATCTTATCCTCAGTTACTCGCAGAAGGTATTCCCAATACGGGTTCTCATCAATTGATTGTTCCCAATACCGGCACAACCACAGCCCGAATCATGGTCATGAATTCGGCAGGTACTTTTTTCGATGTGTCAAACAGCAATTTCATCATTGAGGTCATTGAGAATGGATTTTATTTCCTTGCGGATGAGTTGACGAATACCATTTGCCAGGGAGACGAATTCAGTTTTAATTTTAGTCTTGCTGAAGTCGGGAATTTTGAAGGTCCTGTTGAACTGACCATTTCCGGGCAACCGGAAAATACCATTGTAACACTGAGCAGCACAGAAGCAAACATCGGCGATGAAATCACCCTCACTGTGACTGGCACCGGAAGCAGTCCTTCTGCCATCAGTGATATTATGATCTCGGGTGAAGGAAATGGATTTTTCAATGATTTTGTATTTGTTATTGTGATCATTGATTCAAATCCCATAGGAGCGCTGCCCCAGAGTCCCGAAGATGGGGTAGAAGGTGTGGGTACGGAAGTCGAACTAATTTGGGAAGACAATGCGGGCGTTGGCGTGACGTATGGGCTGGAATTATCCTCAGATTTGGATTTTAACAACCTCATCACGAACGTGTCAGGATTGATTGATTCCAACTTTACAGTGAACAACCTGATTTCGGAAACAACGTATTTCTGGCGGCTTGTGAATACTTCAAGCTGTGGTGTTTCAGAACCTTCGACTATCTTTTCGTTTACGACTTTCGTGTGCTCCGCGCTCGAGGCCGACGATCTTCCAATTGAAATTGAAGCGATCCTTCCGGCAACGATTTCATCCGAAATTCTGGTATCTCAGGAAGGCGTGATTGCCGATGTAAATGTGCGCAACATAGAAGGTCAGCACAGCCGAATTACAGATCTCATTTTTAGCTTGACAAGTCCTTCCGGAACGGAAGTGTTGCTCACTGCGACAAATTGTGGATTGAACATGACGCTGGCAAGCAATGGTGAAGTCATCGTAAATGCTCCACTGAATATTTCCGGGGTTTATGAATCATCGGGTGCCGCCGCATTCGGACCGAACATTCCTGCCGGAGGTCTTACAGCAGCCGCTGTTCTTGCTGATGACGGTTCGGCCAATGGTTCGGAATTGTGCGATGCTGCGATCAATGCCGCTGAACTCGCTGGAAATATTGCTATTGTTTATCGGGGCGAATGTTCATTTGTCGATAAAGTACTCAATGCGCAAAATGCCGGAGCCATCGCCGTGATTGTGATCAACAATGCACCGGGCGGAGTGATCGCTATGGGCGGCACGAGCAATCAGATCAATATTCCTTCCGTCATGATCAGCGCGGATGATGGCGGTACTTTCGTGGCAGAAATAGGAAGTGATGCTGCAGATTTCTTTTTTGGTTTCGACGATCAGGCTGCCGATGGATTGATATCTTGTCCTGCTACTTCAGGAAATTCTTTCCAACCCAACGAACTGCTCAGCAATTTCAATGGCGAACAATCGGCAGGAATCTGGACACTCAGCGTAATCGATGTGTCACCGGAAAATGGCGGTAGTCTGGATGGCTGGGAGTTGGATATATGTCTCACCGGAGATGAATTTGTAAGCGTTTCCAATACATTGGAAAATGGGCTTCTTATGTTTCCAAATCCGACGACGTCAACCCTTTGGATTGACTTTCAGAATGCAACATTTGATCACATTCGGTTATTCGATTTGAGTGGACGGAATATTTCCAGCTATGTTGTCAGTGGTAAAAATCAGTTCAGCCTCGACATGAGTGATTACAGCAATGGCTTGTATATTGTACATCTCGAAGGTCCGGAAGGCGTAGTCACTGAGAAAGTGATGAAAGTGGATTGATTGAATTTGCCAGATGGAAAAATGGGTTTATTTCATTTTCCAACTAAAAATGATCACAAAATTCGGTGATCGACGAAATCGGGCACAAGAAGACATGGGCCGTTGGCCATCAATTGGATATTAATTACAAGGCTTGAACCGCCGGGTTTTATCGTCAGGATTTCCTGATGCATATTTTTTCCTGTCAGGTCAAATAATTCATTTCGTGTAAAGCTTAAGGGAGTTTCAATTCGAATATTTAAAAAGTGTTCTGTTGGATTTGGATATATTGCCGCCGAAGCGCGGTATTCGTGTTCATGGCTTTCTAAAAAGACAAGTTGCGAAAGTTCAAATTCGTGAGAATTGACGCGAATAGAGATAGCCAGTTGTGCCGTCTTAGAGAGGGTTGTATAACTTTTCTAATTTTTAGTGCGGCAAAAATCGGATAGAGACAGTATAATCTGCTGCATCGCCGATTAATATATTACCTAATATTCGTGCACGATAAACTTGAGGGGTTTACGCCCCGGGATTGTTGCCAAAAGAAGTTGATTTTTGGGAATGTCTAAAGGAATTTTAAATTCAAATCTTTCATTATTTCCCAATAAATTAGTTTTATAGATTTTTTGACCCTTCATATTCCAAATTTCAATATAGGTAGTCATTTCTCCAAGATCATTTGAAACGATATGCAGGATTTCTTGATACTTTTCCAAAAAAAGTGAACTGCTTCCCTGATCAGAAATTGTAGCAAAAACAGGTGAATCTCCGGATTCCTGATTGGTCATAGCGCAATAGTCGGTGAGCTCGCATGCCGAATTAAATTTACATGAATTGGTGGAAATGTATGGAAGATCAATTACTTCGAGTGTGTTTGATGTCTCACAGCTACACTTGTCTAAATATCCATATTCGTCGCCTAAGGTGCAACATTGCGCCGAGTAGTTAAGCGGATGATACCGATAAA
>JBBSDD010000447.1:0-3118 GCA_038249755.1 Flavobacteriales bacterium
ATAAAAAAACCTAAAGACCCTTCACGCTTGAAGGGTCTTGAGGGCTATGAAACAGAAAAACTATCCTGAGATTATCCGGTAACCACGTTAGAGTGAGACGATGAAAGAAGTGATTACCGTTAAGACATATCTCAAGTGATTTCAAAGGTAAGATTTTCTTTTTAACATATACAAGGGTCAAAAAATATTCTTGGAATCTTATTTATTCACAATTGTGTTAAAACATTATAGGATAGTTCCTTATCAAAAGTAAATTTTCTCTTATTTTGAACATTGTCTATACATTCGTTTATCTTACCCATGAATCGACACTGGTATTCTAACGAGAAACAAAATCATGTTTGATAAAAGATCGCAAACTTTCGTGAAAAGGAAGAAATTGGAAATGATGACAAATTCATATATTCACCGCCCGTAGCTCCTAAATCCTGCATTGAATGAATCGAATTTTTGGCATTGTATTTTTGTCAGCCTTTATATGCCTAAGCTTAGTTGGATCAGCCCAATCAGAAAACATTACACTTGAAAAAATTTGGAAAAGCGGCGAATTTTCGTCAAAATCTGTTACCGGCATTCGAAGTATGAAAGATGGACTTCACTATACGAGTACCGTCAATAAGGACGGAGAGCAGTTTATTGTTAAATATGCTTACGCCGATGGCTCCGCAAAAGACACCCTGCTTTATGGCCCTGCATTGAAAAATGATGCTGGGAATCCTATTCGCTTTTCCGGGTACGAATTCAACCCGGATGAAACGAAACTTTTGCTTGCCACAGATGAAGAATCCATATACAGACATTCTTCAAAAGCACATTATTACGCCTTTGATATCGCTTCAGAAAAACGAAGCCCTATCACCGATTTTGAATTGGGTAAGCAGCAGCTCGCAGCTTTTTCACCGGTATCGAATCAGGTGGCATTCGTTCGCAACAATGATTTGTACATTTCAGACCTCGACAAGAATACCGAAACGAGGATAACCATGGATGGTGAATGGGGAGAAATAATCAATGGGGCCGTCGATTGGGTTTACGAAGAAGAATTCAGCTTCCACCGGGGATTTTACTGGTCGCCAAAAGGAACGAAAATAGCATATTACCGATTTGACGAAAGTGAAGTCCCGGAATTTGACCTTACCATGTATGATGGCCTCTACCCTTCTGAATACCGCTTTAAATACCCGAAAGCTGGTGAGCGCAATTCGGAAGTGCGCATCAAAGTATATAGTCTGGGCTCTGGAGAAACTCTGGAAATGGATATAAATGCCAATCCCGAGCAATACATCCCACGGATTAAATGGTCTGAAAGTGATGATCAACTTGTGATGATGCGCATGAATCGCCATCAGAACAAACTTGACTTCCTGCTCGCGGATCTGAGTAAATCCAATGGAAACATGGTGAGCACCAAGAATATTTATACCGAAAAAGCGGATACCTACATCGAAATTAACGACAACCTCATCTTTTTAAATAATGGGCAGCACTTAGTCTGGAACAGTGAAAAGGATGGGTGGAATCACATTTACATCTATGATTTCAAAACCAACGAAGTGGGGCAGGTTACAAAAGGCGATTGGGAAGTGATTGATTTTTATGGCCTAGACCAAAAAACCCAAACCATCTTTTTCTCCGCTGCCATTGAGAGTCCCATTGAAGTGGCTGTTTATTCCATTTCATATGGCTCTGTAATCCGCGACTTTAAAAAATCAGGTAAATCGGTGGTTCCGAAAAATGATATGCGCGATAAGCTTACCAAGCTTACGCCAAATCGCCATACCAACGATGCTACATTCAGCGAAAGCTTTGATTACTTCATCAATTTTGAATCGGCTGCCAATATGCCATACAAGATTGCACTTTTTGATAAAAAGGGCAAAAAGATCAGAGATTTGGAGCAGAACGAGGCGCTGGAAAGCAGACTTAAAAAGTATAATCTTCAGCCTAAGGAATTTGGGACTTTCACGACAGAAGCCGGTCACGATCTGAATTACTGGATGATCAAACCTGCCGGTTTTGATGCCACCAAATCCTATCCTGTGATGTTTATTGTATACGGCGGACCGGGAAGCAATACCGTAAAAAATACCTGGGGCGGGGCTGATTATTTCTGGCATCAGCACCTGGCCCAAGAGGGATATATGGTGATTTCGGTAGATCCGCGTGGTACGATGCGCCGGGGCCGCGATTTCAAACACAGCACATATCTGGAATTGGGAAAACTTGAAACAGAGGACATGATCGCTTCCGCCAAACATTTTGGCAACCTGAATTATGTCGATGCGGATCGTATCGGCGTAATGGGCTGGAGCTATGGCGGATACATGAGTGCCCTCTGCCTGACCAAAGGCGCAGATTATTTCAAACTGGGCATTGCAGTGGCACCTGTCACCAACTGGCGCTATTACGATACCGTTTACACGGAGCGATTTATGCGAACCCCTTTTGAAAATCCATCCGGCTACGACGACAATTCGCCCATCAACTTTGTAGATCAGATGAAGGGCCACTTCATGTTGGTGCACGGATCGGGCGACGACAATGTGCATTACCAAAATAGTATGGAAATGATCAAAGCGCTGGTGGATGCCGATGTACAGTTTGAACTGGCCATCTATCCCAACAAAAATCACGGTATTTACGGCGGGAATACGCGCTACCACCTCTTTACCAAAATGACAAATTTCATTATTTCAAATCTATAGGTCAAGCGAATCATATTTGTTTAAATTTGGCCGCGTAACCCGAAGTATTAACCCAAAGAAGTAACCAATGCCTGAAGAAACCGCAATTATAGATCCCATAGACCCATATTTACCAGAGGAAGGGCATCCTTCCGGTCTTATGACCCTTTTCTTTTCGGAAATGTGGGAACGGTTTTGTTATTACGGAATGCGGGTGCTTCTTACGTTATACCTCGTCAAATCATTGATGAAAGGCGATGCCGAGGCATCGCTCATATATGGAGCATATACAGGCCTCGTCTACGCTGCCCCGATATTGGGCGGGCGGATGGCTGATCAGTTTCTCGGATACCGTTATGCTGTTTTGCTCGGTGCCATATTAATGGCCATCGGAGAATTTATAATTCTTGGGGGCAACGAGACCTTTCTATTGA
>JBBSDD010000448.1:0-3111 GCA_038249755.1 Flavobacteriales bacterium
AGCATCATAGTCATTGATTCCAGTAAAAAATGGCCCGAGATCGAAGATGACATCGCCATTTACACCCGCAGCAGCATTGTGAAAATGCGACACGGTAAAGGGGCCTGTAAAATCATTGAAAGCCATCATAAAATGCGCATTGGTCTGATCGCGGTCAATGCTGACAATTCCTGATCCGTACGCATCGGTCATTACTTCAGGTACTTCCTGTTCACCTTCCAGTTTGAGGGTGTATCCTTCACGGGCGAGTTTGTAGACCTGTCCGCGGATTTCACCGGCCGGATTCGCAGCCGTATGCAGGTTGATATAAATGCCACCTGAGAGAAACTTATTGATATTTTCAACAGTCATGGCTGCTCCGGTAACGAAACCAGAAATCCGATTTCCTATGATATCATCTGTAAGGCTTATGAGAACACCTCCATTCACGCCGAGTGCTCCGTCGTGAAAATGGGCACCCGTAATGGCACCAGTCATTCCTTCGGCCTGAACCTCGTAAAACAAGGTATCCATCGTATAGTTGAGGCTCACCAAAGCGAGTCCGTTTCCATCGGCACCCATAGGCTCCGGCATTTCCTGCGCCGTATTTAACATCGCGTCGTGCGAAATGCGCATGTCGTACATCAACTGTCCGCGAATTTCACCGTTTGGAAATTCCGCGGTGTGCACATTGATATAGACATTGCCGGCGTTCATATCATCGAGAAGTCCTTCAAATTCGGTTGGATCAAATGAGCCAGAAATCACATTGTCATTTACAGAAGCCGTAAGACTAACCACCACGGGGCCATTTTCACCCATCATTCCTGTGTGTAGGTGAGCTCCCGTAATGTCGCCTGAAAGCCCATCTACTACAACGAAGTAAGTCACTTTCATTCCGGTTTTGCTCAGGTTGAAAGCGGCAAGTCCAGTGGCTTGTGTTTCCGTCGCAGGTACTTCCTGCGTGCCATTCAGCATGGCGTGGAATGCCATATCGGCTTCGAGGGTAATTTGACTTCTTATTTCACCACCGGGATTTGCTTCCGTGTGAATATTGAAGTAGAGACTTCCCTCCAGCATTGCTACGATGAGTTCCGGAGTCAGGGCCTCACCCGTTACAGTGGCCTGAATATAATTTCCCACGACCTCACTCGTAAAAGCGACGAGAACAGGACCGTTTTCTCCAGCCATACCTGTATGAATGTGGGCACCTGTGATGGGGCCACTCAATCCATTGACTGAAATGGAAATACACAGACTGTCTTTTGCTGCATTGATAAAAAATCCACCAACACCCGTGGCGTCCGTATCAACTGCAGGCACTTCATTGGCGCCACTAAATCGCGCGGAAAAAAGAAGACTTCCCGACAGATGGTTTGCAAAAGCGCCCCCTGCCAGCAAAAGAGCCAGCAGACTAAAGTAAAATTTTGTAAATTTTTTCATGATTTAATATTTAATTGATTTACAGTATCAACGCCCCCAAACTCATTGTGGATTTTATGTTTTTCGTTTTTTATGGTTTTTTATGATGTTACAGTTCTTAGCCTTTTCTTGAAGGTAGCCTGGCTGATATTAAACGATCTGGGCAAAGGAACCTCCACTGTGGCGATATTATTCCTCAATTAAGATGTGATTTTGTGTGACTTCGAAACAGGGTTACACAGCGAATATGTTTTTTGATATCAGCAAATTACCGACAGGAAATTGGTTAAAAAAACGTACAAAAATATTCATTGACCTGATATTTGTATAGTTGATCGAATAAAGGTTTACATCCCCCTTTTATTTCCGTCAGCTATGAAATTCTCAAATAATATCATTCCCGACAAGGTTTTAATAAGAGAAACCTTCAAACAGTTCATTTTGGTAGAAGACCATCCTTGTGTGATGGCTCAAAGTTCGATGCGTTCACACAGCCTGGAGGTTCAAACGGTCGGGGACCTGAATCAATCTGAAACAATTACAGAGATTCTGGCTAAGCTCAAATCATACATCGCTGAGGCCAAACTAAATCCCGGCAATTTTGCCAGTTTGGCCATTTCTTTTGCGACGCCGGCTCCACCGGATGAGATCACATATGAAAAGGTTTTGTGGAAGCTGCTTCAGGATATTCACGAGGCAGATCCCAAACCCTGGGATAAGTCTGTAAGTTCTGACGCGGAATCGGAGCATTTCAGTTTCAGTATTTTTGGTGAGGCCTTTTATGTGGTGGGAATGCACCCACATAGTTCGCGAGATGCGCGTCGTTTTCCTTACCCGGTTGTGGTATTTAATCTTCACAGTCAGTTTGAAAAATTGCGCAACATGAAGGTGTACAAAAAAACCCGCGACCGAATCCGACAAAGAGACCGTGTTAAAAATGGTTCTGTCAATCCCATGCTTCAGGATTTTGGTTCAAGCAGCGAAGCACGTCAATACAGCGGACGACAGGTAGACGAATCATGGAAATGTCCTTTTCACGTAAGTAAAAAATAAAAACATGGACAATGCGACATTGGCACAAACAGGAATCTGGACCATCGCTCCCCAATCCGGAGCGGCTTTTATTTTAAAAAAAGGTCAAAAACTCAAGATCATCGATCCAAAAGGCCGACAGGTGAGCGACCTTCTGCTCTTCAACGCAGATGACAAGGCAGAGAAACTTTCTTCCGGAAAAACGCTCGATTTTGAGGAAACCATTCGCATCACGCGCGGACATTCGCTTTGGAGCAATCGGAGTCGGATCATGGCGACGATTCTCGAAGATACCAATGGGAACAACGATTTTTTGCTGGCACCGTGCAGCGCAGAAACATTTAAAATCATGTACCAATATGAAGGTTACCATCCCAGTTGCCTGCAAAATCTCACCGACAATCTCGCAGCCTTTGGCATTTCGCAAGACGATTTGCCGAATGCCTTCAATGTATTTATGAATGTGGTGGTGGATGAAAAGGGAAAAATTGCTGTTTTGCCGCCTACATCAGTCGCTGGAGATTACCTTCTGCTGCGTTCGGAAATGGATTTAATTGTCGGGATGACAGCCTGTTCAGCCGAGGATAGCAATGGGGGGAGTTTTAAAGAAATTCAGTATGAGATTTATGCTTAGCGCCAAGCTATCGATTGGTATGGGCTAAAAGGCATTTTAATTAA
>JBBSDD010000449.1:0-3110 GCA_038249755.1 Flavobacteriales bacterium
GATGGAGCGTCTGGCATAATTCCGGCAGGGGGTGCTCTAAAATCTTGGTTTATCAAACCGAAGGACGGAGAACCCGGTAATTTTGCGAGCTACATTAAGGGCGCATCTAAGGGGTTGCTTGGATATGGTTACGATCAGCTTTCTATGGGGATTAACCCAAAAACATCGACGCCTAAACCACCTGATATGCCTACTGCAAGCTATTCTGAAATGAGATTTGACGGGGAAATTGAAGGACTTTCTGAGCCAGAAACCATTGGTCCGTTTTTCATTCCGGGTTCATATAATGAAACCAGTGCGCTAAGTAACTTGGATCCTTTCAACTATCCCGCTTATAATGCTCCCACTGGTATGGTAGCGTTATTCAAGTTTCCGGATCCATCTATCTATTTTAAAAGTAGTCATGACTTCACCCTTGTTTCAATAAATGAAGACCCAGTTTCGGGAACATGCTCTAAACTATTTTCTGTTCAAAGTGCGGATATTTTTCGCCTGAAAATGGATGAATTCCCTTCCTTGGTGCTAAACCCAAGCCTTGACTTTGATATGGATTTAAGTCAATCCTTGATTGGTATCGAGCTGACAATTAGATCAAGTTTGACCGCGGCAAATCTTAGCTTCGATCCTGATCCTGAGTCTAATATGAGCGTCACCAGAACGTTCAATAAGAACGGTAGTGCGCATATCGTTCTAAATTCGAGTTGGGTTCCTCTGAATCTACTCAACCAATATGTTTTCGCCTTTACAGCAATAGATGAATATTCTTATAGTTGCTCTGGTTATCAGCCGAATATATTTGATCCTGGTTGTGAATACTCATCAACCACTTGTTACAATAGCCAAAATTTTTTTTCTATTCCGCGTCAGGAAATTATAGGTTTGAAGCTTAAGGTTGCACATGATTTTTATTTCGACCAAATTAACAGTGTTGGCGAGCAAAACAATACTTTCCAAATTTTTTCCTATAATCTTTTTGATACTGAAAATGATATAAATATCCTAACTACCGATGAAGAAGATTGGAGCTCAGCATCTCTGAATAATTTCAGCGAATATGTACCCGGAATCTTAGAATTGAATAATGTAGTCATAACTGAGACAAGTCCCTTTATTCATGGAGTAGTAGGTTCTACTCTTATCATTAATGCTCAGTCTGTGCATATCAGCGGGACTATATCAGTTGCCAGTAACTACAACGTTATTATAAATGCGCTAGAAGAAATAAGTGTGCAGCCAGGAGGCGAACTTACCCCCCGCATACAATTGCGCATTAAGCGGGATTTTTATAGTACGCCAACATTCGAATACGCAGATGCTTCTGCGGCATCTGCGTTCTGCTCGAGCTCAAATTATCAGGCCAATACCCCATCGAGTGCGCTGCGTGAACGAATCGAAAGGGAAATTGCAGAAGAAACCTTCAAAAAGCAAAACGTATTGCAGTCAAATAAACTCGATTTGGTTTTGCACCCCAATCCGGCGCGCAATGAAGTAATTGCTTCCCTGAGAGGTGGTTATTTAAAAGCAGTTACTATACACGACCTTTCAGGACGACCGCTCAAACGAGAAGCTTTTGGAAAAGATGCGATGATCGAACAAACCAGAATGGATCTAGCTGATCTCGCACCGGGTATTTATTTGGTTACGGCCGAATCAGGCCAGCACTCGGTCACGGCCCGGCTCGTGGTAACAAAATAATACCCACCCAACATCCAACACACCTTTTAAGACCGCAATGTTGCGGTCTTTCTTACTTTTGGACATTCTCCCTTGCCTGTGAATGCCATCCTACATACGCCCCTCATGTACATCACCGGCATCGGCCCGCAAAAGGCCGATCTTCTCGGAGCAGAGCTCGGCATTCGCAACGTGGAAGACCTGCTCACCCATTACCCTTTCCGCTACATCGACCGTTCTGAGATCCTGTCCATCGGCATGCTCACCGAAACCCTCGATGCCGTGCAAATCCGTGGCATCCTCGGTCCCATCCGCGAAGAAGGTACCGGCAATATGAAACGCCTTAAATCCACCCTTAAAGACCAAACCGGAAGCATCGAAATCATCTGGTTCAAGGGTCAGAAATGGATCCTGCAAAATCTGGTGCCGGGCACGGAATACATTGCCTTTGGCAAGGTGAGCAATTACAAAGGCCACATCAATATGGCCCATCCTGATCTGGAGAAAATTTCGGGAAATGCCGCGGATGAAGGCTATCTCCAGCCTGTCTATTCCACCACCGAAAAGCTCAGCAGGCGCGGGATGAATTCCAAAGGCATCGAACGCATCATCTCTCAGGTCATCGCCCAAGCCTGGCGCGAAATACCCGAAAGTCTGCCCGACAGCCTGCGTGAAGAACTCAAACTAATCGACAAAGGCAGGGCCATGTACGCCATCCACCGTCCAAAATCGATGGAGGATGTAAAACAGGCCCAGCGCCGGCTCAAATTCGAAGAGCTTTTTTACATCCAGCTCGAAATTTTGCTGAAAAAAGAACTGCGGAATCAGGATACCAAAGGTTTCGTTTTTGAAGCCGTGGCCGATGCCTTCCACACATTTTATGAAAACCACCTGCCCTTCGAGCTCACCGGCGCACAAAAGCGCGTTCTCAAAGAAATCAGACGCGATATGCGCCTTGGCAAACAGATGAACCGCTTGCTCCAGGGCGACGTGGGCAGCGGAAAAACCATGGTGGCAGCGCTTTCGGCCCTGATCGCCATCGACAATGGTTTTCAGGTGTCCATCATGGCACCCACGGAAATTCTCGCCTCCCAACACTACGAAACATTCTCCGCACTTTTTGCAAATATGCCCATCGCCGTAGGGTTGCTCACCGGTTCCACCAAAACGGCCAAGCGCCGTGCACTCGATGCCGCCTGCCAATCCGGCGAGCTCCAGGTGCTCATCGGCACCCACGCCCTCATCGAAGACCGGGTGCAATTCAAAAATCTCGGCCTTGCAGTGATCGATGAGCAACACCGGTTTGGCGTAGCCCAACGCGCCAAACTCTGGAAAAAAAATATACTGCCCCCGCACGTGCTCGTGATGACGGCCACGCCCATTCCGCGCACCCTCGCCATGACGCTTTATGGCGACCTCGACGTGAGCGTGATCGA
>JBBSDD010000450.1:0-3106 GCA_038249755.1 Flavobacteriales bacterium
ACATCGCCGGACTTGTGAACGACAAGCGCTTTGAGGCGGAGGTCAAGCTCTGGCCCAATTACGTCACCGATTACAAACCACTGCTTCAATTTGCGCGCGAAAGAGGTTATCCTTTTATCGGCACCAATGTTCCGCGTCGTTATGCCGCGCTGGTTTCGCAAAAAGGTTTGGACACACTTTCCCGATTGTCGCCCGAAGCGCAAGCCTTGCTACCCGCCCTGCCCATCGCCTTTTCTATGGAGACGCCCGGTTACCCGGAAATGATGGAAATGATGCACGGTGGTGGCATGGGACAAAATTTCGACCCTGAAAATTTCGTGAAAGCCCAGGCAATTAAGGATGCCACGATGGCTTCGCGCATTTTAGAAAGCTCAAAAGCCAAATCGATATTCCTGCATATCAATGGCGACTACCATTCAGCAGATTTTGGGGGCATATATTGGTATATGAAAAAGGCGCAAAAGAATTTAAAAATCTGCACTGTAAAAATTGTCACTGCTGACGAATTCAATTTTCAGTCCGAATGGGAAGGCTCAGGAAGCCTGATTTTGCTGGTTCCGGAAGATTTTACCCGCACCCATTAAGCTTTTTTTGTTAAAAATCAATTTTGATAAGTCGGTGAAAGCTTTGCCTTTCAGAAGATTGATAGAACCCTCTACCAACATAGCGTCCTTGTTGATTTTCGGTTGAAACCACTTATCAACATTCCCGTAGTAAAAAATAACAAGAAAGTCAAATTTGACGTCCCTGTTATCCAATTACATTTTCACTGCCTAATCATTGTTGCTTAAAAGATGAAATCCATGCCCCCCAAACTGACATTCCGTCAAGGCTTTTCTATTCATTTGCTCCTTGCCATTTTCTGTGCAGTGTTTTTATTTAGCACTGGAAAAATCCACGCACAAACCAGTACAGAATTCTGGCTCGCACCACCAGAAGTCACTGAGGGTCATGCTACAAGTGTACCCATTTTTCTTCGTTTGGCAGCCGGTGCTTCTGCAGCGCAGGTTACTATTTCCATGCCTGCCAATGTTGCGGGTTTCAACGGAGGTGTACCCATTGTAGTAAACATTCCAGCCAACCAGGCACAAACGGTAACGCTGTCTCCATTTGTCAATATTCTTGAGACGCGGCCGGCAAATACGGTGTTAAATACTGGACTGAGAATTTCTTCCACGGCAGCTATCACGGCTATTTACGAAGTAAGTCCAACCAATAATCCGGATATATGGGCTCTGAAAGGCATCAATGGTTTAGGGACTGAATTTTATGTGCCCATGCAAAACATCTGGCCCAACGGGAATTTCACACCGACTCCTTATACAAGTTTTGACATTGTGGCCACTGAAAACAATACCACAATCCTTGTTTATCCCACATCAACGCTCGATGGCCCCCGACCCGCTTTTCAGACATTTTCAATCACGTTGAATGCCGGTCAGACTTATTCCGGTGCGGTAACGAGTACCGTTCCAGCCAACAACCCTACTGGTACGGCAATTCTTGCCAACAAGCCCATCGCCGTATCGGTAAAAGACGACTCTGTGGCACCTACAGGTGCCGGTTGTCGCGACCTCATGGGCGATCAATTGGTGCCTGTAGATATCGTTGGTACGGAGTATATTGTCATTCGCGGAGGTCTCACCGTGACAGATGGAGAGAGTGCATTTATTGTAGCGACACAAAACAATACCCAGATTCAGGTTAATGGCGCGCCGGTTGGAATTCCATTATTTGCGGGTCAAACTTATCGGGTTCCCATTACTGTAGCCCAAACTTACATAACTGGAAATAAAAACTTTTATCTCATTCACATCAGTGGTTTTGGATGCGAGGTAGGGATGGCTTTGTTGCCTCCGCTCAATTGCGCCGGATCGGAACAGGTAAGTTTTGTAAGATCCACCGCTGAAAGTTTCTTTTTGAATCTCCTTGTGCCTTCAGGTGCGCAGGGAGGATTCCTGTTGAATGGCAGTGCGACTTTGGTGCCTGCCAGCGCGTTTACAGTTGTGCCTGGCACAGGTGGCGCATGGTTGGGCGCGCGGATTGAGTTTAATGGAACCCAAATTGTACCTGGCACGAATTATTTATTGGTGAATACCATTGAACCATTTTCGCTGGGTCTGATCAATGGCGGCGCCAGTTCGGGTTGTCGCTATGGTTATTTTTCCGAATTCTCTGCAGAAATTGTTGTGAATGCCGGGCCCAATCAGAATGTGTGTGCCAATCAGATTACCCAACTGAATGGAAGCATTTCCGGAGGGGCGACTCAAGGACTCTGGACATCAAATGGAACGGGCGCTTTTGTACCCAATGCTACAACGATCGATGCCATCTATGAGCCTAGTTTGGCCGATCTGAGTTCAGGTTCGGTTACCCTGACATTGACCTCGGTGAGCAATTGTTTTCCCGTGGAAGATCAGGTTGTAATCAATTACAATCCTGCACCCGTGGTGAATGCCGGACCTGATATCCTTGCCTGTGGCAACAATACGGTAGTGACACTAGCCGGACTTGTTGATATCGCCAGTGGTGGAATTTGGTCGGGTGGTTTGGGTTCATTCTCCCCCGGTCCCGGAAACCTCAATGCCACATATACCCCAACTCAGACCGAAATTACCAATGGTGGACTTACGCTCACGCTGACTTCAACAGGCAATGGAAATTGTCTGGCTGAAACGGACGAAGTGCAAATTACATTTGGCCCGGCTCCTACAGCAAATGCTGGTGCTGATATCATTGTTTGTAAAAACAATGCGACCGTAACCCTCAATGGAGCCGTAACTGTGGCCGGTGGTGGACAGTGGTCTGGTGGAGCTGGAATTTTTACCCCTTCCAATCAGGCTTTGGGTGCCTCATATACGCCCGGCAATCTGGAAATCCTGAATGGATCCGTCCTATTAACCCTTACTACCACCAACAACGGTGGCTGCACTGCGGTCGCCGATCAGGTATTGATTACTTTCACGGATGCTCCCTCCGTCAACGCGGGGTCCGATCAATTTATCTGTCGCAACAATGCAGATATACCTCTTAACGGAAATGTTGTAGGCGCTACAAGTGGGTTATGGAGTTCGGGATCAGGAACATTCAATCCGAATACCAATAC
>JBBSDD010000451.1:0-3100 GCA_038249755.1 Flavobacteriales bacterium
AGGATAGTGGATTGATGCTGCTTAACCAAGGATGAACCACGAGATTTTTTGGAGGATCGCCTACGGCATTTTGGTTTTTTCCCGGGAAAAAAAAACTGGGATACTGCAAATAAAAACTAACGATTTCGCAGCGCTCGCCCCGCGCGATGAGGGTCTCGCAAAGCGACTCGTTAAAATTGGCAATGCCACCCCGCAACGGATAGGCCGGGCCAACCAGAATGATGGGTCTTTGGGACTTCACGCGGCGAAAATAAGGATAATGTGGTGAGCCAGGGAGTCTAAAGAAGTGCGATGTTCACAATAGTCTGATCGCAAATTTTTTTTCTAAAATGAAGCCCGCAGAGAGAGAATCAGATTGCGACCCGGCGCCACAATGCCGCTGCTGTAAGGTCGGTATCTTTGATCCGTGATGTTTTCCAAGCCAAGTCCGGCAAAGATGTGCCTGGAAATCTGATAAGCGGACTTGAAATTCAGGGTAAACCAGGATGGCGAAAATGGATTTCCATCCGCATTGATGGCATAAATCTCTGGTTTGCCCTGCTCTTCAATATTGAGATTGGCAAAGGAAACCCCTCCGCTATACTGCCCATAAATTTGCAATTGAAGTTTGCCACTTTCATAATGGAGCCGGGTGAGGCCAAACCATGGAGCGGCATGGCGGGAGGGAGAAATCGTTCCATTGTCCATTTCTTCCTCTCCTTTTTGAAAATTGAAATGGGAGCTCAGACCAAATCCGTTATCGAGTTTCACTTCCACATGCACCTGCACGCCGTACACATATGCCTCAGATGCATTCTGAACGGCCTGTACCTGAGACAATATGCCATCATAAACAATACTGTCCATGCCGTTTAAAGTGAAGTCGCGCCTCACGAGGGCATTGGTGAGCAAGGTGTAATATGTGGTAAAATCCACTTTCAGATGCGAACCAAAAACACGGGCCACTCCGATTTCGGCATTGTAAGCATATTCTGCGCGCAGAGCGGTGTTGGGCACCACCACTGAGCCCTGCTCAGAATCGAAAACTTTTCCCATATCATCCACATTTGGCGCGCGGAAACCTGTGCTCAGATTGGTTGAAATGGCCCATAATTCGCTTGGCGTGTACACGGCGCCGAGACTTCCAGTGAGCGCACCTTGATTGGAAGTCGACTGCGCCACGGGTAAAGGGTAAAACGGCAGGTTGTCTCGAAAATCGGCATCCAGCCCAAACTGATTGTACCGCGCGCCCGTATTGATCGCCCATTGATTGGAAAGATCGTAGCGATAATTGGCGTAAATCCCTGAAGATAGCCAGGTGGCATCCGGATAGCGTGAAGGGCCTGGAAGTTTAACGCCTGTATCCACATTCACGTTTGAGCCAGTGGAGGTCACATCGTTCATCACCCATTCGAGACCATAGAAAAAATGGTTTCTTCCGCTGGATTTGTTAAAGTCCAGGTTGACAGAATACGCATCTACTTCTTCCGATCGAATGGCTCTCGTAACACTGTTGAACCTGCGGTCTATTCGGCTTTCGGCAAAAAACTGATGAGCCAGACGAAGTGCCACCTCATCAAAAATGGCGGTTGGTTTTTTATAGTTCACAGCGAAATTGTTCATGACCCATTTCTGTGGTCCATAATTCCACTCAGCACTTTGAGGAAGGCCGGCATCGGTAAGGCGTATAAGCCTGTCGTACCGGCCATATTCGGAGGTTTCTGAATAGTGGATACCATATTGAATATCCCAGAATTCATTGGGGCTGAAACGGATTTTTTGCATGAGGTTGATCTGTCCGTAACCGGTGGGCACCTGCTTGCGGGGATCCTCATTTTCTATGAGCTCGTCCACCCCGTTCACCCGGCGCACAACAAACGGGCGGAGGTATTCATCTGGCCCGTCACTGCCCATGCGCAAGTCGCTAAAATTATTGTTGGAAATGCTGCTCACAGCAGCCCACTTTTTCCATCCCAGATTGACATCCACATGGGCGGTTTGTTCCTGATTGGCGGTGGCATAGCGCATGGCGGCATTTCCGTTTACTTTTACTTTATTCGTACTTGAAAATACAGGCGTCAGGGTCTGAAAAGACATCACGCCACCGATGGCATCGCTGCCGTAAGCCACAGAACCGGGTCCAAAGAAAATCTCGGTGCTTTCGATGGCAAATGGATCGATAGAGATCACATTCTGAATGTTTCCCGAACGGAAAATCGCCGTGTTCATGCGCACACCGTCCACGGAATAGAGCAATCTGTTTGTGGCGAAACCCCTGATCATCGGACTTCCCCCACCCTGCTGACTTTTCTGGATGAAAACTTCACCGGAGTTTCCGAGCAAATCTGCGGTGGTCTGCGGATTTTGGAGAGTCACATCCTTGGTTGTCACAGAGGTAATCCTCGTCGGCAGGGTTCGTTTGTTTTGATTCCAACGCAGTGCAGAAATCACGACCTGGTTCAACGATACCGAATTACGGAACAACTTCACATTGAATTCAGCCGATTCGAGATCGGCGTAGGACAATCTTTGGGTAACAAATCCGGTCATGCGGATCTCTATGAGTTTGCTGCCTTTAAAGGCTGTAATATCGGTCTTTCCATTCGCATCGGTAAAAGCCTGGGCTGGAGGATTTTGAGATATCACGGCGACAGCACTGAGCGGGTTGCGTGTATCTTTGGATATGATGGTAAGCACCTGAGCCTGCAGATTGGCCGCAAACAATTGAAAAATAAGGGCGACAAGAAAGTATTTCATTTTTGCAAAGATCAAATTACGCATGGAAAATTTGACACATTTATATGCTTATCGGCTACATTCTCTCAAATAAATGTGAAAGCCTATTACCGCTAGCTATAGCCGCCCGGCAATTATGCAGAATTTAGACATGAAGGATGATCACAATGATCCAAACTCCTTCACATCAAAATGAAAAATTTGGCTAAAGCCATAGGAAGATGTTTAAAATCTTGTTGGGCTCAAGCCCCCCATCCACTGCTATCTCTTGCCGGGGGCTAAAGCCGCCCGGCATTTTGGAGAATTCTGACATGAAGGATGATCACAATGAACCAAAAACTTTCACACCAGTAATAAAAATTTGGCTAAAGCCTTCGGAAGATAT
>JBBSDD010000452.1:0-3069 GCA_038249755.1 Flavobacteriales bacterium
CCTCTTTGGTTGTATGTTCCTGTATTCATCCAGGTTCTATGACCACCAAGTTGATTCCACCAACGGTCGCCGATATGCAGCATAGCCAGGGGCTCTGTAAGGTTTGACCCGGCCCGTGTTGGTATGGCAATGCGTGTAATAGACTCGGTAGTACCGGGAACATGCGGGTCGTCATAAATGGCACTCGTAATACGAAACCGCTCACTTAGAATTCCGGACGGTCCACTTGTGGAATTTGCACCTGCAGCCCGGAAGACAATATCACCTAAACGTGACTCTACGACCAAATGGTTCACATTGTCATTGATCATTCCGGTAAGTCTGGCGTTAATTTGTGTAGGTGTATTCGGACTCAACAGAAATTGCGCCTTGAGCGAACTCGCACCCACATCGGCCCCACTGAACATTCTCCATGTCAGTGTTTGGGTGTCGCTGCCGTCGGTACGAAACAAGCGGCCATCATTGGTGGCGTAAGAGAGCAAATTAGCATGCAGTTGCGCATCTGGTGTGAAAGAACCATTGCCCAAGGCCAATGATCCCGTGGCGCTCATAAGGCGCATCCGCACTTGGTTGTTCACACGAAAACGGATGTTATCGTTGTTGGTAGAGCCTAGAAAGTCAGTTGGAAAAACAAAATTTCCTGTGACATCCCACTGGGCAATGGCAAACGTCCCCGAATTAATTATCAGGAAACAAATTGAAAAGAATTTTATAAAAGTTTTCATTGGATTTACATTTTAACCCAATTTCAACTTATCGCTTTACTATTTTTCTAGTGAAATTATTCATCCTATTGGCATCTGTAACATGTATTATATACAGCCCAGAAGCGAAATGAGAAAGATCAATTGAAAGATTTCTGCTTTTCTCTTGATGTAGAGAAAATAGTTCCTTACCGCTCAAATCCCGTATGGAGATGTACATTGATGCATCTTGTAGAAGAACTATGTTAAGTAAGTTACCTACAGGATTGGGATATACTTGAAGCCAATCTGGAGTAACATTTCTTGCAGACAAAACAGATTGGATCAACTTGACATCATCTACGTAATAATACGCACCCGGATTATGCCCGTTAGTACTCCCTTCCAGTGTCCTAAGGGTATCTGTTACAGAATTTGGCTGGAAATTGCCAATGTAAAGAAATCTCTCCCCTCCCTCAGCTACATAAGTCCATTGAAGATCATACCAGATGTTTTTGTCGTTAAGATAAACTTCTGGTGTACCGTGAAATTGAGCAGGATAGTCGATATATCCACCATACTCTGGTTGGAGCAAGCTGTCAGAAGAAATAATCGCTTCAACATTCCAAAGGGCAAAAGTAGATCTCTCTGCAAGTGAAACGCTAAAACTCAATTCATACACGCTTCCAGTGGACAATGGTTCCGATAGTGGGACGGCCAAATATTCTCTAAAACCCTCTTCCAAATCGGGATTGGGATAATAGAAAAACGCTCCGGCATATCCATCACCAGTCTTTGGTTGTTGGCAACCTATCGCATTTGTAGGAACACCAATGAACCAAGGATCAAGATATGTTTCATTCGGATAAGGGCAAGGGTCTTCATTTACTATAGCACACGCATGAAATATATCGGGTGTGCCTGGCAGGAAAGTCTCAGTACTCTGAGGATTAAACCACGGATAAGCATCTTCCACATAGCTGTCATTATAGATGCAAAGATCCCGTTCCTCAAAACTTCCATTGGGTACAAGGTTTACACCTTGGGCTATCAGGAGATAAGAAGAGAAAAAACAAAAAGCAAAAAAAGTAAAGCGGTAAATCAAAACAGGGTTTGTTTGGTTGTTTCCATCCCTCAGTTTGAGCGATGGGGTAAGCATTGTGCCGCGCAGGTGCCGTGCGGCGGGCATCAGCCTCATCGTCTATTGACAAATATGCTGAAAATTGTATCTTCGTCAATTCATAATCACCTCCTTTTTCTCGTGTGGGGTTATGTATTTTTCTAGCCCGGGGAGCTCCAACTCTCCGGGTTAATTTTTTGTTAACTGATTATCAAATAAATTCGTCTGCAGTATTTTCGTGTGTTTAAGATATATTTAAAAAGTTTAAATATTGGGCGATATCTGTACTTTTTTTCTGAAGGGGGGGGGGTAATTAACAGAAAGTCAGCGGTTAAAATTTAATGTAAGCTTTGAGACGCGTGATAAGGTCGGAAGTTTAAAGTTTGATGACCTGCCCGCTGTTAGATGTTTTGGACACGAATTTCTATTTGTTGCCTGCTGTTTATGCATTTATAAACAAACACAATTTTTTGGCAGGACGAAATCATTTAATAGATAACTGCTGTCTTTGTGCTTGGGATTCCGCCGCATTGCAACTAAGCGAAGCGTTCTCACGGTAGGTCTATGCCGAGAAGCTGATTGGTCAGCCCTGACTCGCTCAATCGTCAATATGGTACTCCTCCTTGATCCTGAATAGGTCTGCTAAGTCGCAATCCAATATATAGGTCGACATATTTAGCAATCGTGATCCTTGTAATTCCTTCTTCATACTGCGCTGCCCTTCTAAAACGCCATTCGGATTGTCCTCGTCCTCAGCGCTTCCCGTTCCTCTTTATTAATACAATACTTTTCATAAATGGTCGTCGACTCGGCATCACCCATGTCGCGGGCGATTTCGTACTGTGCGCAACCATCTTCTTTTTTTCCTGAAAAGAAAAGGGCCTCTCCGAGATAGAAATGGTAATCAGCGGGTTTGGGAAGTTTGGATGGATCGATGGCGGCCAGCATCTCTGCCGACTTTGCATATTCATCATTGAGCAAGCGGATGATGGCCACATTGTACGAAGCTACTTCCAGGGTGGGGTCTATGGCCAGCGCAGCCTCGTAATCGCGCAGTGCCTCAGGATATTTTTGGAGTTCGGAGTAAGATGCCGCCCGCATGTAGAGGGCGTCGCGGTAAGAAGGTTTTAGTCGGAGGGCTTCATCATAACTTTTGATGGCGGCATTGATGTTAAAATCAAAATATTGCAAATTACCCATAAAGTAATGGGCTTCAGCCAGATTTGGATCGATCTTGAGTGCTTTGCTGATTTTTTTTGTTGCTTC
>JBBSDD010000453.1:0-3052 GCA_038249755.1 Flavobacteriales bacterium
CGGAAATGTGCTGAAAGTCTCCAGCATGATGGCGTCTCCAAAATTAATAACTCTGTCATTTCCCGCGCGTAATTCTGCTATGGGAAAAAGCCGAATATATTGTGAGAATTGGCTGATACATCCCAATTCGTCCCGACCTGTGAGGGTTATGAGGGTTGGCTGATCGATCGCTGCCGTCGTGGTCGCTGCATTCGGGTTTGCAAATGACTCCTGAGGTGTCCAGACATAAAACGAGGCTGCAGTTCCGTGCACTTGAAATGGAGAGTTGTGACACACAATGCTGTCGGTCGTAAAGGAAATTTCAAATTCATTCACAGTCACCGTAACTTCAAGTTCATCCGACCCGCAAACGTTGGAGCCGGTCACCAGGTATGTGATGTCTTCCGGTGGGTTGGAGATCGTATTGCCAGCAGAAGGATTGCTGAGCCATTCGGACGGCGTCCAAACATATTCATCGGCCCCGGTTACTTCCAAAAACACAGGTTCCATGTTGCAGGATACATAGTCATTATTTCCCGAAAGGGAAGGGGCAGGAGGGAGCACCTCGACGTTCACCAATTCTACTACCTCGCAGCCGTCCGGTGTGGTGATAGTTACAGCGTATGCGGTGTTTGCCAATGGCGATGCGAGCGGAGTAGCAAGGGTGGGATCGTTCAAACCCGTAACGGGAATCCATTGATAAGTTCCTCCCCCGGACGCCGACAATGTCACCGATTCTCCGGGACAGATCGTTTCGTCTTCACCAGCTGAAACATCTGCACTGCCCACAACTGCGGTCACAGTAGCCACGGATAACCCGCATTCTGTAATACCCGTCACGGTATAAACCGTCGTCGTCGTGCCGCTAAATACAGGATTGGCCACATTGGTAAAATTTAATCCCGCAGCGGGCACCCAGGAATATGAATTTGCTCCGGTGGCCAATAGTTGAACGGTTTCACCCGGGCATATGGGTGCGGGTTCGGCGACTTCCACGATGGGACCTACGGCTACTTCGAGCGTCACTGAAATGGAATCCGGCTCAAGACAACCGTTACTGGCAGATGCCACAAGTTGAATTTCGTAAGTCCCTGATTCGGCAAAACTGTAAGATAAGGATTCCTGATCGCTGGTATTTCCGTCGCCAAGTGTCCACAAAAATGTATCTGCTCCGATGCTCTGACTCAGCAGCTGAAACTCTTGCCCCGGACATACACTTTCCGGTGCATCCACTTCAATGATTGCATTGACAGAGGAAAGTCGGAATTTGAACACCGCCAGATTGCACTGCGATGAGCCATTTACCTGCGACCAAACGCCAGGCTGGGTGGGGAAATCATCGTTTGAAAAACAGCCCGCGCACACCGCCTGATAAACGGTGCCATCTTTGTCAAACCGGCTCGTGCCGCCATCTACGTGTTCTGAACTTTGGCTTCCGCCAAAATACGTGGCATACACCAAATCTGTAGCATCAGGTTCCAATACCATGACATAAAAGTCACTGCCATCGGTTGTAGTCTGGAATGCGCCTGGTGTCACCGGCATACCAGTGGTATTCCCTCCGTTATTGATAGCACCACCCCAACCGGAAATATAAATCTGACCGCAGTCGCTGACAAGGAAAGCCGAAGGAGAAATATCTATGCTGTTGCTCCCGCTTCCCACCTGCGTACTCCAGAAACTGGTGCTCAGGTCAGGACTGAATTTTTGAACATATTGCCCGCTGTTTGGATTTACGTACACGCCTTGTGAAACAGGATAGTCGCCAAATTCCTGCTGACCTATAACATAAACATTTCCTTCACCATCAAGCTGAACAAAGTAGTTTTGGTCGCGGTCTGAAGTTCCATTGTAAGTGCCATGAAGCAACTGCGTTCCATCTGCCGAAATGTGTCCGATATAACCATCCGTGTCCCCCGCCAGCGTTGCCTGATACGCGTTGGCAGATACAGGCATATTGTTGCTTTTGGTAGCTCCCGTGAAGTAGACAGAATTGTCTTCAGCCAGTTGTAAACTTATGGCCGATTTTACACCAGTCCCGCCCGAGTAAGTCGACCAGATGAGGTTTTGAAGATTGGCTGACATTTTGAAAATGACACCACTTAAATTTCCATCAATGGTCTGGTCATAGCCATTTACCACGGGAAAATTGTTTGACTTGGTTATCGTGGCCACGTATGCATTTCCATCCGCATCGACCACGATTTCTCCCCTGAAGCGGTCACCGTAATTCCAGACAAGACCTGAATTATCGTCCACACCGTCGTTGCCCGAACCTCCAATAAAAGTACTCGCCAGGATGTTGTTGCCAGATGCATTAAATCTGGTGATGAAAATATCCGAACCCGGATTGTAGGAGATTCCTCCACCATCACTTGGCGTTCCCCCCACAAAATTGGTTTGAAATGCCCCATTGGTAACAGGAAAATTACTTGATGAAGATGAACCAAAGACGTAAAGCTCGTTGTTGCTGTTTACCACAATAGAATGCGGCGCCTCATTGCCAGAACCAGCCGTTCCGCCGAGAAACGTATTGTAAATTAGTTGTGTGCCGGTTGCATTGAATTTGGAAATGCCCACATCCACCACTCCCCCTGCAAAATTCATTTGAAAAGCGCCTGCCGTAACAGGATATTGCCCACCAAATACAACGGCCCCGGCGTACAAACTGCCATCTGCATCATAGCTCGCTGTAAAACCAAAACTGCTGCTTGCTCCACCGATGTAACTGGAAAAAGCAATTTCCGGATCGATCACCAATATCTCATTTACGTCGTACCCTTCCGGGAAATCATAAGAAACCTCATTGCCTTTCAAAACATAATTACACGCCACCGGAATTATTTTTCCATCCAACCGGGTCTGGTATGCGAATGGTTTTAATTCGCGGTAATTGCCCACGGTTGTCTCAATCAAGAGGTCGCCCGAATCGAGTTGGAGGGATGTGGCACCATCTATTTCCACCCGGACTATTGCAGGATCTATCCCTGGATATACCACAAAATCGTATTTCAGCGCTTTTCCCGAAAGGTCGTACCGCAGATCGATTCCGGGATACACATCTTTGAATCCC
>JBBSDD010000454.1:0-3036 GCA_038249755.1 Flavobacteriales bacterium
AGGAAGTGCACAAAATGACTGCAGAACAAGCCCGAAAAGAATTTGAAGCCGCAGGATTTCTGTTTGTTAAAAATATCGGGAATCTCCCCTGGCAGCACTGCCTGATTTTTGAGAAAACACTGTAATTTAGCGATTCAATCTCACGTACGATGAAATGGATATCTGTAGATGAAGAACTTCCCGAAAACAACCAGAGGGTGCTGGCTTTTCTGCCGAAAAACGATATTTATCTACCCGGTAAAACGGGAGCCACACGGTATGTTCCGGTCATATTTTTGCGGTTTGCAGAAGATTTTTTTAAACCTGCCAACCCTAAATTCGCCCGGCACGGACCACACTTCTGGGTGGGAGAAGGCCAGAGCAACCACTACTTTTCTGACGTGACCCATTGGATGCCTTGCCCGGAAGGGCCGAATGGGGAGGTTGAGAAAGGGTAAGGAATTGGCAATGGACATTTGGCAATTGGCAACGTGCAAGTTGTAATGGACAATTGGCAGATACTCTGGCAGCGGTCAAAGAATAAACTCATTAAGCATGAACCGCTACCCAAGACCATTTTTTCAATTTCCCGCCAAACCACGGACATTTTGAAATTCAACACCTTTTCAGTGGCAAGTATGCGGATTATCATCATATTGGTTTTAAGGCTTTATCGGTCCGAAGAGACTGCGCTGCATAGCTACCCGCCAAAAACCCACTGGTCCAGGCATGCTGAAAATTATATCCGCCTGTGACACCATCCACATCAAGCACTTCACCTGCGAAGTAAAGACCGGGGATTTTTTTCGATTCAAAAGTCGTCAGGTCAACTTCATCAAGCAGCACGCCGCCGCAGGTCACAAATTCTTCCTTGAAAGTGGTTTTTCCGTTGACCTCATAGGCGCATCTGATCAGAATTTCAATCAGCTTGTTGGCCTTTTTTGCCGGAAGGTCGGCATGCCGGAGCTCAGCCGGTATTTCTGCTTTGCCGCAGAGGCGCTCCCAAAGCCGGGTGGGAATGTCGAAACCTGGATTTGCGGAAACGCGTTTTGAAGGGTTATTTTCGCGCATGTCCATCAACTTTTGCCTGACGGTGTCTTCCCCCTCCCCCGTCCAATTGATGAAGATGGGAAATGCGTATTGCCGGCTGTGGAGATCGATGGCCGCGCGGGACGAGAGTTTGATCACGGCCGGTGCGCTGAAACCCCAATGGGTGATCAGCACAGGGCCATCTTCTTTCCACTTGCTGCCGGGTATCTGCACGAATCCACGCGGCACCGAAAGGCCCATCAGGTCTTTCATATCCGAATCGGGTACATTGAATGTAAAAAGCGATGGCACCGGATTGGCGATATGCAGACCGAGCCTCGTGAGCCAGTCATACCCTTCCGGTTTGTTGAATCCACCTGCCGTGACGATCACTTTGTGACATAAAATGGATTCGCCGCCTTGAAGGGAAAGCGAAAAACCACCCTTTTCTTCCGGACTTATGCGCTGCACGTCCGATTTGAGCCGGATCGCAATACCGCTCTGGCCGGCTTCCGCCATCAGGCAGTCGATGATGGTTTGGCTGTTGTTTGACACCGGAAATACCCGGCCATCCGCTTCCGTTTTCAGGGCCACGCCCCGGTTTTCAAACCAGGAGCGGGTATGCACTGTGTTGAATTGTTCAAAGGCTTTTCTCAGACGCTTTCCGCCCCGTGGGTAAAACTGAACGAGCTGGTTGGGATAAGGACAGTCGTGGGTGACATTGCAGCGGCCTCCCCCACTCACCCCAACTTTTGTGAGCAGTTTGGACGTTTTTTCGAGAATCACGACGCGGTTTCGGCCCGCGTCGGCAGCGTGTATGGCCGCAAAAAACCCAGCAGCCCCGCCGCCGATGATGGCAATATCATATGGAGTAGACACGGCGCGAAATTAGGGGAAATTGGGGGATGTGGGGGAAGGGGGATTTCAGTTTGGACTCCGACGCCGCCAGTCCATTCGCCCCCACTTTCGTACAGCCAGAAATGATTGCCGCCGTTATACAAATCGCAATTAATTCAATTTTCTTGAAAATAAAAATTAGAAATAAAAATAATGCGCCGAAAGGAAGAAATTATTGGAATATTATTCCGCTTCTTTCACCCAAATAAAACGGGGTCTGTAATTGCGCGCGTCTTCAAAAATATCGCCGAAATTAAAGCTGTTCACACTATATGTTACCAACATTCCTTTGGTCGGATGCTCGATGTGCGGATGTGCAAATGCATTGTAAGTCCAGATATCACCACCCGTTTCAGGCGTATTGTAAAAGTTGATTGGATTGAGCCACGGGCCAACAGGAGAGTCGCTGGTGTAGAGTTTCAATCCTGTTCCCAGAAAGTCATCCTGAGTCATCAAGTGGTATTTGCTTCCTCTTTTGAAAACAGAAAATTGATTGGAAACGTGCACATCTGTTCCGTTCGGACCTTCGAGGTAAGCAGTCGCGTCAAGATTGGATGTCCATGTTGTTCCGTTCCAAAATTCAAGTTCACCGGGACTGGAAACCGCCATACGCGCTGCCAGAGCCATTCGCCCGAAAGTAACTCGCGTACCGTAAGTGTAGATATAACCCTCCTCCTCATAAATAGATACTCCCCAAAGAATTTTAATCGTACGGACTATCGGATATTGTTCGATTAATTGCAGATCAGGAAGTGAAAATACGGCCATATCAGTACCGATATGCTCAAATCCGAATACGCCACCGCTGCCATTTGATTTTAATCGCAACATAAATACGTACAATTTATTTCCAATTACGGTACCATCACCGGACCAGTACCAGTGATTTGGATTGCCAATCGGGAGCACATAGGCGGTAGGATTTTGCGGTGTACCACCTGCGAGGGTAGTGAGCTCGTTGCCATCCTGCACCACAAAAATATTGTTGTACAATGGGGAACCGGGACGTGAATAATCCGGGTTGACTGTGCCCAGGAAGCTGTCGCCAAAAGTCCAGAGAATGCGTCCATCGGGCAGGGGAATGCTGTAAGCGCCGTCGCCGCCGGTCCATCCACCACCACTGAGGTTGAA
>JBBSDD010000455.1:0-3028 GCA_038249755.1 Flavobacteriales bacterium
CCGGCAAAATTGGCGATTCCATTGTTGTACTCAGTCAAAGAGGTTATTTCAAAGGTGCACTGGTGGTAGGTTTGGGATTCAATGACCGTCTGACAGAACTGGAACTGGAAAAAACCTTAACCAAAGGACTCGTGGAGCTCGCCCTTCAGGGCGACCGCAATACATCTGAAAAATCCCACGAAACCAAGGTTTATGGAATTTCACCCTTGCTGGTAGGCAGCTCATACGGCGGTCTGGATGTTACGAGTTCGCTCCGCGCACTTCTGCGCGCCATCATCCGCACCAATGATATGTTGGCCGAATCGACTTTCAAAGAACTTCGCCCATTTTTGGTGGTTGAAATTATCGAGCTCTATCTCGACAAAGCCATTGACATCAACCGGGCTTTGATTAGAATGGCTACAGAGAGTGAATTTCGCGATCGGATCGTTTCCGAAAAAGTGGTTGTGGACGGTACCGGTGGACATACCCGGCTGCTCGATAGCAGAAAGGAATCATGGTGGCACCGCCTGCAAATTGTGGAAGAAGTTAAATACACGCGTATTTCCGAGGATATCAATGATACTGTGAAAGCCCAGGAGCGGCGTTATATGAAATTTGTGTCACTCTCCGAAAGGGCACGAGCCGAGATTGAGTCTCACGATCTGGACAAAGCCTTGCTCCATGTAATGCTCGCTCAGTCGGTGGGTCGCACAGACAATGATCCTTTGCTCTCCAAAGCCCTGTTTGAACTCTTGATTCCCTACGAGTTCAAAGGTTTTGTAGACGATATGCGAAACATTACCCTCATACTCGACGACAAAACCGCAGAATATCCCTGGGAAATGCTCAGCCATTCCCTTGACCCGAATGATCCACCCATGGCAACGCGCACGGGATTGATACGACAGTTACAAGATCCTTTTTATCGCGCCAATGTGTTTTACGCACAGGAGCAAAAAGCGCTCGTCATCGGCGACCCCATTTGTTCCGAACCTTTCCGCCCGCTCGATTTTGCCAAAATAGAAGCCCAGGAAGTGATGCAGTTGCTCGCCAATGATTTGGGCGCCACAGTAGAACATTCCATCAATGAAGACGCGGCCAGTGTCCTGAAAAAACTGGTGAAAGATCAGTACAAAATCATCCACCTCGCTGGTCATGGCGCTTTTGATCCGGAGAATGTGAAGCGAAGCGGACTCGTGCTCAGCGACAATGTCTTCCTCAATCCCACTGTGATTGGCAATCTGAGCTGGGTTCCGGAATTCGTTTTCATCAATTGCTGCCATCTCGGCGCGGTGGAAAACGGAGGAGCCAAACAACAATGGAATAAATTGGCGGCCAATCTGGGCACCCAATATATCCGGATCGGCGTGAAGGCAGTAATCGCTGCCGGCTGGGCAGTCGACGACCAGGCAGCCCTCGCTTTTGCAAAAGTGTTTTATGCATCCCTGTTCAATGGAGATGATTTTGGCACTGCCGTGCAAATCGCCAGAGACCACTGTTTCCGCAATTTCCCGCACAGCAATACCTGGGGAGCCTATCAATGTTATGGCAATCCACATTACCGACTCAAAAAGAAGGGCACAGTGCTTCGGCGGAATGAAAATATGTACGTGCACAAGGAAGAATTGCTCACCCAACTGCGCAATATTACGGCTCAGGTGGATTCATACAGCGAGCGTGACTTAGAGCGACTCTGCAGCATGATAGATGGTTATCTCGAACAGGGTACGCAGTGGAAATCCGATTACAGGGTGATAGAATTGGCAGCCCAGGCATACTTCGAATTGCGAAATTCCGAAAAAGCCATGCAGATGTACCAGCAGGTGATATCTGAAAAACCACACGAAGTAACGTACCGTTCACGAAGCAATTATATGAAATTGCTGGTCAACCGCTCCATTCAACTGAGTGGCGATGGGGGATCGTATGATTCGGATATCGAACGGTATATTCAGGAAGCCGATCTACAGGTCCAGCTATTCTTAAAATCCGGAAACAACAGCCAGGTGCTCACAGAAATTGGAGGACACTTCAAACGGTTGGTCAAACTGGCCAAAACCAAGGCCAAAACGCTCGAATATTTGCTCGAATCGGCCAAATATTATCACGACGCTTTTGAATCGGGAGACCGCAAATCGCTCTACGCGCTCACAAACTTCCTTCAAATGGCAGCTCTTTACGACATGAAAAGTGCTGGTAAAGCGGCGAAAAAAATGCCCTATGAATTTACGCCTGCCATTGCCAAAAAACTGGTAGCTCATGGACAGGATTTGCTCACTTCCGTGAAAAAGGGAGTGCCCGATTTCTGGACCACGCTATTCGAAGCAGATTTGCTCATCGCAGAGGTATTGACTATTCCTACTTTGAAAATTGCGGGCATTGAATCGCGCATGCAAGAGGCAGCCGGAATTATCGAAAATACCTGGAACAGGGGCGGATCATGGCGAAAACTGGAAGTGATCAAGGACCACTACGGTTTTCTCCTTCAAAGTTTGGAGAAAGTCAGCGCTTCAGGCAACAGCAAACAGGCAGCCGTCGAAAAAGGATTGCAGCAACTTTGTAACAGGGTTGGAACTTTTAAATAGTGGCTTTCTATCATGTCCACTAGCGACTACCCCAGGATACGATACAAACCCTTTACAAAGAAGTAAAGCAGGTTATAGAAGAATCGAGAAATACAGCTTATCGGGCGGTAAACTTTGCGATGGTTAAAGCCTATTGGAGCATAGGGAAACTAATTATTGAAGAAGAACAAAATGGAGAACAACGCGCAGAATATGGAGAAGTTTTAATAGATGGACTATCGCAAAAACTAACAAAAGAATATGGAAAAGGATTTAGTAACCGAAACTTAAGACATATCCGGCAGTTTTACAGAACCTTTCCAAAATGGAACGCAGTGCGTTCCGAATTGAGTTGGACTCATTACCGTTTACTCTTGAGTGTAGAATACGGAAAAGCCCGGGAATTTTACATGAAGGAAGCCATTGACTGTAATTGGAGTACAAGAAGCCTTAACAGACAGATCGCTAATCTCTACTATGAA